>CAYGCW010000005.1:0-20699 GCA_964348465.1 uncultured Acidimicrobiia bacterium
CGCCGTTCTTCTTCGCCTCCATGATGCGCTGGGCGTGGGGGTTGAAGTAGTGGCCGGTCTCGAGGTGGGCCGACAGCAGGAGGATGAACCGGGCGTTGGCGAAGTCGGAGGATGGCCGATCGTGGCCCATCCACATCGCGTATCCGGTGCGGGCCCCCGACGAGCAGATGTTGGTGTGACTGTTGTGACCGTCCACCCCCCACGCCTTGAGCGTGCGGTCCATGAACCCGTCCTCGCCGGGGCGCCCGACGTGGTACATGATCTCGTCGTGGCGGCCTTCCCGGATCGCCCGCTGCATCCGCCCGGCGATGTCGGCGAGCGCCTCGGTCCAGCTCACCCGCTCCCACTCCCCGCTGCCCCGCGCGCCCTTGCGCCGCAGCGGGTGGAGGATGCGCTCGGGGTCGTACATCTGGTTGATCGTGGCGGGGCCCTTGGCGCAGTTGCGACCCCGGGAGCCGGGGTGGGCCGGGTTGCCCTCGAAGCGCCGCACCTGACCGGTCTCCTTGTCCACGTAGGCGAGCAGACCGCAGGCCGACTCGCAGTTGAAGCAGGTCGTCGGCACCAACCGGTACCGCCGCTTCACGCGCTCCGGCCAGGCGCTCGCCTCGTACTCCTCCCAGTCGTCCCAGCGGTCCGGCGGCGGGAAGTTGGTCAGCTCCGAGCCGGGTAGCAGCCGGGGAATACGGTCGTCGGCGGTCATGGCGGCTCCCTCATGACAGCGGCACGCTCTGGCCGGCCTTCACCAGCGCGTCGTCCGCGAAGTAGATCCCGGCGGCGGCCGCCAGCCCGCCCACCGCCCCCGCCCAAGCGCCGAGCGCACCGGTGGCGGTCAACCCTCCGAGCACGATCGGCACCGCCACGCCGAGGAGGAGACCGCCCAGCCACCACTGGCGGGCGAACCGTCCCCGCGTCATGTGATGCACGGCCTCTGCGACGTTGCGCGTCGGATGCTGGGAAACCAGCTCGGCGACGGCCAGCAGTCCGAGCGCCGCGGCCCCGCCCGCCAGCATCCACGCGAGCGCCTCGTCGGCGGCCGGCCCCAGGTCGAAGAACAGTGACGCGACGAGACCACCCCCGCCCCCGACCGTGAAGGCTCCGGCCAGCATGTGCCACAGCAGCATGGGGCTCTGCCACAGGTCGCGGGCCTCGGCCTGGCCGAACAGGAACGCGGTGTAGCCGGCGGTGGCCAGCGCCAGCGGTACCGACACCCACACGAGCACCTCCACGAGGCCGTCGGCCCGGGCCATGCCGGCCAAGAACCAGACGCCGAGCACCGCCGCATATGCGCCGAGGATCCAGGCTCCCCGCACCAGCCACGACCCAGGGTTGCCCTTCGTCAGCAGGTAGTGGAAGCGGTCGGGCCGCTTGAGGTCCCAAACCAGCAGCACGCCGGTCAGCGCCAAGAAGACGCCGGCGATCAGCGGCGCCGCCCACGCCACGAAGCCGGCACCGGCATCGACCCCCGCCGCCAGGGCGAGGGCGGCGGCCAGCGCCAGCCCGGCGGCGATGCCCTTGGTGAGGAAGTACGCAGAGACGCGCCACCCCCACGGCATCGGATGCCGGTTGTTGTAGACCACCCGCGGGGGCGGACCGCCGTTGGGCGTCAGGTCGACGGAGAGGAAGCTCGTGGTGCGCACCCGACCGTCCGCACCTGCTCCCGCCGCTCCGCCCCCGGGAGCGTCCCAGGCGGCGGACGCACCGAAACCCGCCGGGTCTCGCCAGATGCCGCCGTCCAACGGGTCGCGGGCGCTCAGGGGGTCGATGTTGGACTCCTCGACGCCCTTGTAGAACAGGTTGGGTTTGGTGTTCTGCTCGGGGGCGCGGACGAAGACCTGTTCGGTGGCGACCAGGCGAGCGATCCGCGCCGCCGGGTCGTCGAGGTCGCCGGCGATGATCGCCTGCTCGGGACAGACGACGACGCACGCCGGCTCCAACCCCACCTCGACCCGGTGGACGCAATAGTTGCACTTCTGGGCCGTGTGCTCGCCGGGGTCGATGTAGAGGGCGTCGTACGGGCAGGCCTGCATGCAGCTCTTGCAGCCGATGCAGCGGCCGGTGTCGAAATCGACGATGCCGTCGGGCCGCTTGAACAGGGCCCGGGTCGGGCAGATCGCCACGCACGGGGCGTCGGTGCAGTGGTTGCACCGCATGACCGAGAAGAAGCGGCGCGTGTCCGGCCACTCTCCCTTCTCGACGTACTTGACCCAGGTCCGGTCGACTCCCAGAGGGACGGCGTGTTCCGTCTTGCAGGCGACGGTGCAGGCGTGGCAACCGATGCAGGAGTCCTGGTCGATCAAGAACCCGTAGCGCAGCTTCGATCCTCCTCCCTACTCCGGCCGATTCTCCACTCAATGCCTCCCCGGTACAAGCACCTCCTGCAGCGCCATCTCGGCGCGGATCACGTCGAGATCGTCGGGCGTGGGTGGGAACGGGAAATCCCGCATGGGCTCCGCGGGGCGGTAGGAACCGTAGGGCCGGGTGCATCCGGGCTCTCCGCCCGGGCCCGGGCACCCGTTGGTCATGAACGGCACACCGCTGGCCACCGCGTTCTCGACCCGGTCCCGCCCGGTTGCCGCGTCGAAGACCCCTTCGATCTCGACCAGGGTCCCGCGGTCGTCGAACCGGAAACGATCGGCAGGGAATTCCTCGGTCTCGACGAGGTACTTCGCCAGCTGGATGCGGCGCCAACGCGAGATCGGGGCTTTGGGCTCGTCAGCGAGACGGGAGTCGGGCTCCGGGTTGAAGCAGAACAGATACGGGAAGATCTGCCGGTCGCACAGACGGATGAACAAGTCGATCATGTCGCGGTCGGTCTCACCGAGCCCGACCAGCGTGTGGCAGTTGACCTTCCACGGCCCGAACACGTCGCGGGCCGCGTCGACGACTTCCCAGTACTTCTCCCAGCTCAAGCCCCCGCCCGACGGCACGTCGGTGCGATGCCGCCGGAACAGGTCTTCGGTGACGGCGTCCAGCCCGATGCCGATCATGTCGACGCCCAGGTCCTTGAAGGTCTCCAGCCGCGCCCGGCTCAGGGTGGGTGGTGCCACCAGGATCGAGAGCGGCGTACGAACCTTGGCCCTGATCCGCTCGGTGATGTCGCAAGTGTCGGGGTAGGCGCGGCCGCTGGTGACCATCGAGATGCACAGGCGCGTCAGCTTGTCCTCGTATCTGGCCATCCGGTCGACCAGCTCGTCGGTCTCCACCAGCGGCCATTCCACCCTGATGAAGGATTTGTCCTCGTAGTTGCCGGGGCGGGTGCGGGCGAGGCCGCAGTAGGAGCAATCGGATCGGCAGCCCGTCGTGTAGTTGAGGAGCAGGTTGATACCGCCGAAGTCGAAATCACGGTCGAACCGGCCCGACCGGAAGCGGAGCGCCAGGGCGCTGGCGGTCGAGATCCGCACCCAGTCCGGGCTCACGCGGCCCTCCGGCTCGGGAGCCGCCGGCCTCAGGGGCAGCACCTTGCGGGTGATCTCGCCGCCGTCGCGCACCGTGGTCACGTGAGCCCTCCTTGGTCGTCGGGGAAGTAGCACGAGCCGAGCCGGGTGGGAGCCGCCGCCGGTGTCCAGCGCAGCGCCCGGCGCCCGGCGGCCAGCACCGTGTCGGCGAGCTCCTGCGGCGGGACGCCGAGGCCGCTCCCGTCCCGCATGGTCTCGGCGGCGAGCGCCGACAACGCATCCTCTGAGAGACGCGCCCACTTGAGCGCCCCCTCGAAGGTGGCCAGCGGGGCGGGGATCTCGTTGAAGTCGCCCGTGAAGAGGGCGCTCTTGATGATGTCGCCCTGGAGCGCCAGGTAGACGCGCACGAGCCCGCCCGGTGTCTTGACGGCCGCAGTGGCGGTGGCGTCGGGAGTGGGGCTGCGCTGGTGCAGCCAGTCCTCGGTCTCGTACTTGGTGCGTACCAGCAGCTCGCGGCGGGCGACCTCATCCGGCGCCGGCTCGCCGTGGGACAGCTCGGCCCCCAGCGTGCTGCGGAAGCCGAAGGCCACGGCTTCCCGCAGCTCTGCGCCCGTCCACGGCCGGCCCGTCTCCCAGGACACGGTGGTCACCCGCTCGGCCACTGCGGCGGTGGCCCGGTCGCCCAGCTTGGCGGCCGGGATGTCGAGAACGTCGAGCATGAAGGGGATGTCGAGGTCGGCGAGCACGCTGGAGTGGAAGAGCATGGCCCCTGCTCCGTCGAGGTAGAGACCGAGCCCGGCGATCTTCCGCCCCGCGACCTTCAGGTCGTTCTTGCCGCCGAAGGAGGCCTCGATCCCGAGTTTGGCGAGCCCGGCCACGATCCCCTGCGACAGCTCGACCAACAGCGCCTTGGGCGTCTGCTCGGCGGGGGCAGGTCCCACCACCGCCACCCCCAGCTGCCCGGCGCCCATGACGATGGCGCCGCCCCCGGTCGGCCTGCGGTTGTAGGCGGTCCCGCTGCGCTTGCAGGCCTCCAGATCGATCTCGGCGGCGAGGTGCTGGTAACGGCCGCACAACGCGGCGTTGCTGGCATAGGTGTAGAGCCGCAGCGTCGGCGCAGCCGGAGCCGCGTTGCGGGCGTGGGACGCCATCATCGCTTCGTCGAGCGCCAAACCCGCCGCCGCTCCAGCCCCGTCGTCTGCGAGGTATCGCCACTTCACAACGTCACCTGCCGGTACATGGCCTCTCCGTCACCCACCCATGTGAGCGAGCAGCAGTATTCGTAGAGCGCCGGATCGAGGCCCCGAGAACGAGCGTAGGCCACGATGCCTTCCGCCGGGTAGGCGATGCCGTTGAGGCCATGGTCGACCGCCCCCTGGTCGAGGGCGACCTTGGTGGCGCCCATCGGGCGCCCGCACCCGAGATTGATCTTGGTGTCCGGCATCGCCTGGCGGGCCGTAGCGAAGAACCCCACGACCTCGTCGACCGGCGGCGGGGGAACATCCTGCATCGGCGTGCCCACCAGCGGGACCAGCACCACCAGGATCAGGGTCGACACCGCATGGCGGGCGATCATGTCCAATGCCCGGTGTTCCCCGAGGAACCGTCCGTAGTGCATGCCGAGCACGATGTGGGGAATGATGCGCAACCCGTGCTCGGACAGCAGCGCGAGCGAGCGCTCGAAGTCGTCCACCGTCAGGTCGAGGTGGTAGACGTCGCGGATGGTCTCGTCGGCGCCGATCACGTCGAGCATCACGCCGTCGACACCGGCATCGGCGAGCCCGGCGGCGATGGCCGGGGCGACGACGCCGGAGTGGACGACCACCCGCATCCCCAGCTCCTCCTTGATGCGGCGGATGTGGTCGAGGTGGAAGAACAGCGGGACACCACCGTTCTTCGTCGACCCTCCCGAGACCAGGATTCCGTCGGTTCCGTCGGCTTGCAGGCGCGCCGCGAGCTGGAAGAGATTGTCGGCGCCTCGCACCGCGATCATCCCTTTGAGCACCTTGGCCTGGCAGTGGTCGCACTGCAGGGCACAAGCGCCGCCGGTCACGGACACAGGCAGGAACCGGCGCGGGTTGGTGGGACTCCACTCGCTGGTCTCCCAGCGCTTGAGGCCCGGAGCGTAGAACTCCATCGTGGGTCCGAAGTTGGCGAGCCGCAGGTCGAACCCCGGGGTGCCGGCGGAGAGTGTGGTCATTCCGCGAGCACCCCATCCCGGCGGTACTGGGCCACTTTCTCCTCGAATCCGCCCGCGACCGCGTCCGGGCCGCTCGTCAGCTGCGCCAGGTCGCGTTCCAGGTCGGCCGGGACCATCTCCACCAGCCAGCCGGCGCCGTACGGGTCGCGCTCGGCGAGGCCCGGGTCGGCGACCACGGCTTCGTTGACGGCGGCCACCTGCCCGCCGACCGGAGCCGCCAGGGCGCCCACGAACTTCTCTGCCTCGAGGCTGCCGAACGGGTCGCCGCGCTCCACGGTCGCGCCGGGAGCCTCGAAGGCGAGCTGCGCCAGGGTGCCCGACGTCTCCAGGCCGAGCGGGTCCATTCCAACCCGGACCCGGTCGGGCGCCCGCACCTCGACCCACATGTGGCGATCGAGGTCATGCGCCAGGTCGAGCCGGATCCGGAATCCCTTGATCTGCGCAACCGTCATAGGTGTCCTTCCCGTGAGAGCCCTCGTGCGTCGACCCCGTCCAGCAGACTGGCCAGCCGCCTTCCCGCCGGTCCGTCGGCTCGCAGCACCCCGATCGCCTCCGCGAGCGTGCGGCCGGCGAGGGTCGCCGCCAGCGGCGCCGCCCGGCCGTCGAGGACCGGATCGGCGAGCCGCGCCCTTGCGATCCGCTCACCGACGATGCCGAAGGTGGCGCGGGTGGCGCCGTCCCCGGCGGCGATCACCCAGACCCCGGCTCGCACCTTGCCACGCCAGCCCGGCCCGAAAGGCCGGATCGGGCCGCTCAGCCACTCATCGCCCGCGAACCGGGCGTTGAGGTCGGCGAGGGCGTCCGTCTCCAGGTCGTTCAGCTCGCCGGAGCCGGGCTCGCGATCCAGAGCGCGACTGTACGCCCGGACCAGGGCGGAGCGAAATGCGGCAGGATCGGCCGGTGTGGCGGCCACGTAGCGCCGCATCAGGGCCGTGAACTCGACCCGGGCATCCGCGTGGGGTACGGCCAGTATCCGGGCGGCCGCCGCGTGGTCGAACGACGTGATGAGGTTGCCGACCACCACCACCGCGTCGTCCACCTGACCGGCGGCGTGCCCGCAGATCTTGGCGTCGCCGACGACGATCTCGCCGTGGGCATCGAGGTCCGCCGCCACCCCCACCTCCCGAAAGGCAGTCACCGCCGGTTCGAGAAGCATCTGCAGTGCCGCCGGACGCGCCGCCGGCAGCGAGGCCGCCGGCACCGAGATCTGGAAGAAGTGTTGGTCGGAGTCGAGGTACACCGGCCCGCCGCCGACCATGCGGCGGTAGACCGGAAGGCCGGCCATCCGGCAGTGGCCGGTGTCGACCTCGTCGAGTCGGCTGTGGAAGCCGATCGAGACGTAAGGAGCGGTGGGGCGACAGAAGGACAGCGTGGGTGGGGCGCCCGCCGACACCCCGTACGCCACTGCGTGCCATGTCGTCTGCGAGCGCAGCGGGCTGGCGTCGCCGAAGTCGACGACCCGCAGGCCGCTCATCCGAACTCCCCCGGGTCGCAGCGGAAGCAGCTCAGCTCCAGCTCCTCGATCCGCGCCTGATACGCGACCACCGCCTCCTCACCCTCGAGAAGCGGGCGGAGCGGGGCAGCCGGGTCGTCGGGGCGCACCACGCTCACCCAGCCCTCGCCGTACGGGTCCTTGTTGGCGACGAGGATGTCGGCGGCGAATGCCGCTTCGTTGGCGACGACGATCTCCCCCGCCCACGGTGAGTGGATGGGGCCGACCCACTTGGCGGACTCGACGGTGGCCACCGACCCCCCGGCTTTGACGCGCCGCCCGGGCCGCTTGAAGCGGATGGACAGCAGCTTCCCCATGCGGGTCTGGGCGACGTCGGTCATGCCGACCCGCATCACGTCGCCCTCGACCCTCGCCCAGAGGTCGCCTTCGACGTCGTACAGGATGCCGCCCGGCAGCTCGCAGCCTCGGTAGACGACCCGGTCACTCACCGCACTCGATGCCCTCCGCCTCGAGAACCCTGGCGTACTCGTCGAGTGCCTCTTGCCCGGTGAGCAGATCGGCGGCGTCGGCCTCCCAGTCGGCAGGGCGGATGCGGGCGAACCAGCCGTCGCCGTAAGGGTCGCGATTGACCGCGGTGGGCTCGGTGGCGAGCAGCTCGTTCGACTCGATCACCTCCCCGGTGACCGGCGACGTCACCGGGCCCACCCACTTGCTGCTCTCGATCGTCCCGAGGCTGCGGCCCTTCTTCACGCCACGCCCCACCCCCTTGGGGGTGGCGTTGAGAATCGTCTTCGCCAAGCTCTGCGCCACGTCGGTGACGCCGATGAGCACCGTGCCGTCGTCGGCGGGTCGCACCCAGATGTGTTTCTCCGGCCAGTAGTACAGGTCTTCGGGGATGTTGCAGCCGCGAACGTCAGCCAACGGAACCCTCCTCGTGAGCCGCCTGCCAGTGGTACAGGAACATGTCGAACGCCACCACCCGGATCTCCCGTGCGTACTCCTCCAGGTAGCCGGGATCCTTGAGGCGGGGCTTGATCTCTTTGCGGAAGCCCTCGTCGCAGCGGGGGCAGTCGAGCTGGTAGAACCGGCGTCCGGACCCGGTCTCCCAGGTCTTCACCTCCCCGGGATGGGCTTCGCTGAGGTGAGCGTGCAGTACCGGGCGCGTGCCGGTCAGGTCGCAGAAAGGGCAGGTCACGACCCGGCTCCCAGGTCCCCCACGCCCGCCGCCACCGCCTGCCGGACCAGGTCCACCACGGCCCGCCCGGCGCCGGTCCCCGCCACCTGGTCGGCCTCGGGCATCTTGGCGGCGAGACCGGCCGATACCAGGTCCCCGACCCGCTCCGCCAACGGAAGCCGGCCCAGACCCGTGCGGGCCTCGAGCGCCGCCGTGGACTGGTTCCCGGGGCCGGCCAGCGCCTCGAGGATCGAGAAGTTCATCGGGTCGGCCGCCGTCCGCAGCGATCGCAGCACGGCCTCTCGCAGCGCCTGTCGTTGCGCGGCGTCGTCGCTCTCGAAGCCGCTCCTCCAGGTGCCGGTACCCGATTCCAGCCGGTCCTCCCGGTCGATGACGCCGGCCAGATAGCGCAGCATGCCGGCCACGCCCCGGCCCAGCGGGGCGGTCACCTCCCCCGGGGGCGAGAGCTCAGGCAAGAGCCGCCGCCTCCCCAGCCAGCGCCCGCTCCAGCAGCTGAGCCACGTCGACCACCTCGAGCCGTTCCTCGTGACCGGTGGTCTTGGTGGCGTCGCTGTACATCACCATGTCCTTCGGGCAGGCGACGACGAAGTAGCGGACATCGTCGCCCAGCGCCACCGCCTCTCGGATGCGGTTCTCCGACGGGCGCTCGTCCAGGCCCGAGTCGTCCATCCAGATGCGCCCGCCGCCGGCACCGCAGCAGAAGCTGTTCTCCCGGCACCGCCCCATCTCGACCAGGTCGAGGCCGGTGGCCCGGATCAGCCGCCGCGGCGCGTCGTACTCCTCGGCGTAGCGGCCCAGGTAGCACGGGTCGTGGTACGTGGCCCGGCCGGCCAAGGCCTGCAGGTGCAGGGAACCGGTGTCGACCAGGCGGGCGAGCAACTCGGAGTAGTGCAGCACCTCGGCGTCGAGGTCGTACTCGTGCCGGAGCGCGTTGAGCGAGTGGGGGTCGGTGGTCACGATCCTGTCGAAGCTGGCCGCGGCCAGGACACCGAGGTTGTGATCCCGCAGCATCTCGAACAGGCCCTCCTCACCGGCCCGCCGGACATCGTTGCCCGTGTTCTGCTCCGCCTCGTACAGCATCCCGAAATCGACGCCGGCGAGGTGCAACAGCCGGGCGACCGTGCGGGACACCTCGATGGCCCGCGGGTCGAACGACGCCTGGTCCCCGACGAACCACAGGTACTCGGCGTGCTCCTCTCGCACATCCTTGATCGGCACGTCGAGGCCCTTGGTCCAGCGGGGCCGCATCTTGGCCGGCTTGCCGAAGCTGTTGCCTGCCTTGGCGAGCGCCTGGAACGCCTTCTGCAGGCCCGGCTCCACGTCACCCTGGTCGACCAGCCTGCGGCGCAGCTGCACGATGGTGGGCACGTGCTCGATCCCCACCGGGCACACCGCCTGGCAGGCCATGCAAGTGGTGCACGACCACAGGGTGTCGGTGCGGATGATGCCGCCGGCGACCTCGGCTCCGTTGGCGGGGTGCGGGGTGGCGCCGGGGCCGTACCAGAGCTTCAGCCCGGCGGCGGCGTCGGCATGTTCCCGCAGGTCGAGGATCAGGTCGCGGGGGCTGAGCGGGGCGCCGGTGGCGCACGCCGGGCACGCTTCGTGGCACTTGCCGCATTTGGTGCACGCGTCGAGGTCGATCAGCTCCTTGCGGGTGAACGACGCCAGCGAGGCGTAGCCCGGGGCGGCCACATCCGCGACCGGCGGCAACGCCCGCGCCGACTGCTCGCGCTCGCTGAGCGCGAGGTCGACGGCGTCGACCAGGATGTGCATGCCCTTCGAGTACGGGAGATAGGCGACGAACGCCAGCGCGGCCACGGCGTGCACCCACCAGGTGGCCACCCGCAACGCATCGTTGGCACCGTCCCCGAGTGGGGAGGTCGCGAGGCCGATGACGTAGCCGGCGATCGACCACTTCTCGAAGCCGGGGAAGTCGGTTGCGGCGATCCGGAAGCCTTCGAGCAGGAAGCCGCTCACGCCCAGGAACAGCAACGTGGCCAGGAACACCCGGTCGTCGAGGGCGTACCCCTTGCGGTCGTACTCCTCCGGCGCCCGGTCGGGTCGGCTGTAGTCGAGTCGGGCGGGCGGGTGGCGGCGGCGGTAGCCGAGCATGAGGAGGCCGGCCACGAAGCCGATGGCGAACAGGTCCACCACGAAGGCGTAGGCCACGTAGAAGGCACCGTTCCAGAACCGCCACTCGGGCTTGGCCAGGCGGAGGACGTCCTCGTCGATGGCGATGATCGTGGTGGCGATCAGCAGCACGATGAAGCCCCAGAAGACGAAGAAGTGGGCGATGCCGACGTAGGGGTCGCGCTTGGCGACGGTGCGCTGTGATGCGAGGTCGACCGCCGCCCTCCAGATCCGCGCCGGGCTCACGCGCCCGGACGGCCGGCCCCGGCCCCACTTGCGGGCGCGGCGCCAGAACCCGTACAGGAAGATCAGGATGGCGGCGGCAGAGAGCAGGTAGAAGAGCACCACCCACGGCGTGCCGAAGCCGAGGAAGACCTCCCGGGTGCGCTCCTGGGCTGCGGCGATCACCATGGTCGCGCCCTCCCCGTCACCCCTCGAGCAGGTCGGTCAGCTCGGGCAGGATGTCGAACAGATCGCCTACCCAGCCGTAGTGGGCCACGCCGAAGATCGGTGCCTGCGGGTCGGTGTTGACGGCCACGATCGTCCCGGCGTCCCGCATGCCCTCGATGTGCTCGGGGGCCCCGCTCACACCGAGGGCCAGGTACACCTTGGGCTTCACGGTGAGCCCCGACTTGCCGACCTGGCGGTTCTTCGGCAACCAGCCCTGGTCGACGATCGGCCGCGAGGCGGCCACGGCCCCGCCGAGGGCGTCGGCCAACTCCTGGGCCAGCTCGATGTTGTCCTCACCGTCGATCCCCCTGCCCACCACCACCAGCACGTCGTGAGCGGTGATGTCGACGTCGGCGGCGCCGGGCTCGGTCAACTCGAGGAAAGCGACGGCCGGGTCGGACAAGTCGACGAGGCCGCCAACCGTCTCGACCGAACCGGCAGCGCCGCGGCCCTCGTCGGCGGAGGCGGCGCCGGCCAGCATGGCGAAGATGGCCCGTTCGCCGTCGACGGCGACGTCTGCCTCGATCTTGCCGGCGTAGAGCTGGCACGTGGCGGCGAGCCCGCCGTCCACGCGCACGTCGCGGCAGTACGACACCAGCGGCAGCCCGGTGCGGGCCGCCACCGCCGCTGCCAGGTCCATGCCCATCGACGTGTACGGCACCAGCACGACCCGGGGCTCCCGCTGGGAGATGAGGGTGGCAAAAGCAGCCGTGTGCCCATCAGGGGTGAACTCGTCCAGGGCCGGGTCGTCGTAGACGACCACGGTGTCGGCCGCGAGGTCGGCGGCGAGCGGGGCTATCCCGCTGCCGGCGAGACCCGCGACCACATGGCCGCCGGTCGCCGTCGCCAGGCGGCGGGCCATGGCCAGCGCCTCATACGTGCCGTCGGTGACCTGTTTCTGGAGGTGCTCGCCGATGACGAAGATTTCGTTGCTCACCTGACCTCCTTCACGTCACGCCGGCGGCGCGGATGATTTCCAGGATCCGCTCGGCGGCCGCCTCGGCGTCGCTGTCGATCATCTCGGCGCCGGTCCCGGACTCGGCCATCCGCATGGCGGTGACGGAGACGCCGGAGCCGGGCCCCGCGTGGTCGGTGTCACGCTCATCCATGCCGGCTTCCTGCTGGGCCTGGCGGATCCGGCTCACCGCCACGTACCGGGGGGCCTGGCGGGCCGCCTGGATGCCCAGCACCGCCGGCAGGCGCACTTGGTAGTCGCCGGTTATCCCGGCCCAGAACTCCTTCGTCACCCGCAGCCCTCCATCGGACGGGTGCGCCGCCACCACCACCGAAACGTGCGGCAGGCCCAGCGCTGCGGCCACCAGCACCGCCACCTGGCCGTCCAGCTCGTCGGAGGCCTGCACCCCGCACAGGATCAGGTCGTGTCCGCCCTCCCGCAGGGCTGCGGCGAACATGGCAGCTTGGGCGTGGGCGTCGACGGGGTCGAGGGACTCGCCCAGCTTCACCGCCGAGTCGGCGCCCTTGGCCAGGGCCGTGTAGAGCATCTGGTCGACCTCGTCGGCGGTACCGATGGCCACCACCGTGACCGTGCCCCCGACCTCCTCCTTGAGCAGCAGGCCCTCCTCCAGGGCGTGGTCGTCGAACTCGTTGAGGACGTAGCCCAGGTAATCCCGGTCGAGGTCGTTGCCCTCCACCTCCAGCTCCTCCACCGGGTCGGGCACCGCCCTGAGCAGCACCGCGATGTTCACAGCCTCCCCATCTCCTTCCTCCGGCGCGGGGCGCCGGTCCGGCTCAATCCGTGGGCAGGCCCAGCGCCTGCGCCAGCAGCTCGGCGACGTCGAGCACCGCCAGCCGCCCGTCGTTGTTGGTCGACTTCACCGCGTCCTCGAAGCGGGACACCTCGTAGGGACACACCACGCACAGCGTGTCCGCCCCGGTTTCGATCGCCTCCAGAACCCGCTTCTCCGACAGCCGCATGCTCTGGTGGGAGGCGGCGTGGCCGTCGAGCCACATGCCGCCACCGCCGCCTCCGCAGCAGTAGCCGTTCTCCCGCACCCGCCACATCTCGACGAACTCCGCGCCGGGAAGGGCCCGTAGCAACTCGCGGGGCGCCTCGTACTCGCCGTTGTGCCGCCCCAGATAGCACGGGTCGTGGAACGTGACCTTGGCGACCACGTCCTCGGACAAGCCCAGCTCCCCGATCCGCTCCGCCAGGAACTGCGTGTAGTGCACCACGTGGTAGTCGCCGCCTCGCGACGGGTACTCGTGCAGGAACGCGTTGTAAGCGTGGGGATCGGTGGTGAGCAACACGTCGAACTCGTAGCGGTTCAGCGCCTCGATGTTGTGCTCGGCCAGCATGTCGAACAGGCCCGGCTCGCCCGCCCGCAGCATCGAGTCGCCGTCGTGGCGCTCGTCGGCACCGAGGATGGCGAAGTCCACCCCGAGATGGTGCAGCACCCGTGCCAGGGAGCGGGAGGCCTCTATGCCGCGGGGGTGGTAGGCGGGGTAGTCGCTCACCCACCAGAGCACGTCGACCTTGCGCCCCAGGTCGCCGATCAGCGGCACGTCGACGTCGAGGCCCTTCGTCCACCGGGTGCGCATCTTGGGGTTCTTGCCGAGCGGGTTGCCGTAGCGGGCGGTCTTCTCGAACACGTCCTGTAGCTCGGCAGGCACGTCGCCGGCCAGCACCGCCTCGGTGCGGACCGCCGGCATGATGTCGAGGAAGTTGACCTCCTTGGGGCACACCCGCAGGCAGTTGCCGCAGGTGGTGCACAGCCACAGGTCGGCGTCGGTGAACAGGTCGGCCCCGAGCTGGAGCTTGCGGTAGATCTTGCGGGGCCCGTAGCTGCCGACGTGGTCGACCGGGCAGACCGGGATGCACTGGGCACACTGGTAACACCAGCCCATCGACTCGCCGCCGTCGAGAGCGGTGATCCGGTCGAGCTGCGCCGGGTCGTAGTCGAAGATGACCCGCTGGTCGAACATCCGGTTCCAGATGCCGCCGATGTCGATGCCCTCGACGGTGGCCTCCGCCAGCTCGCGCACCCGTTCCGGCTCGACCTTGGGGTTGGCCTCGCGGGTCATGCCGCCACCTCCAGCAGCGGCGAGCGGTGGACTCCGAGCAGGCGCCGCAGCAGCTCGCCGAGGCCGGGCACCACCTGGTTGAACTCCTGCGTCATCCGCATCCGCAGCGTCGTGTACATGTAGACGGCATACACGCAGCCCAGGAAGACGTCGGTGGCGAACAACCCGCCCGTGGGCCGGAATCCGGCCGCCTCACCGACCTCGTTGACGAACGTGACCGCCATCCCCACCCGCCGGTAGGTGTCGGCCACGCCGGCGCCGTAGAGGTCGACGTCCTCGGTGAGCACGAGCGGCAGCGCCCCGGTGCCGGCGTCCGGGTCCCATATCCAGCGGGTCCACAGCGGGTGGCCGGCGCCGAAGTGCAGCAGCTCTGATCCCAGGTCGTATCCGGTAGCGGGGGGCACCCCCCGCCCGACGTCGGAGACCACCTCGTGAAACGCCGCAAGCCGCTCCGCCGGGTCGCCGGACCCGTGCACCAGTTCCCTCATGACGTGAGAGACACCGCCGGCACCCAATGTCTCCAGCAGCACGCCGGTCCGCCGCCTCGTCGAGAAGACCGACCGCAAAATGGCATGCGCCTCCTCGGACGAGAGGTCGCGCTCGCCGAGCGGCGCCAGCGCCGCCCGGAACGCGAAGGCCTTGCGATGCGCCAGGTCGACCAGCTCTGCCAACTCGTCTCGGCTGACCTGCTCCAGCGCCTCGCCGGCGAACTCCTGGGCCGTCTCGGTGTCGACCACCTGCCCGGAGAAGGGGTGGGCGAAGCTCACATCGAGACCCCGGCCGTGCGCAGCAGCGCCACCGCCTTGGCGGCGGCGGCGCCTGCAGACGAGATCGTGTCGTCGAGGTCCACAGGGCCGACCGTGGCTCCGGCGGCGAAGACGCCGGGACGGTCCGTGGTGACCGTGTCCAGCGAGTCGTGGCTGGTATCCACGAATCCGTACTTGTTGGTCGAGAGGCCCAGCATCTCCGCGAGCTGACGGGTCCCCGGGCTGGGCTCCATTCCCACGGCCAGCACCACCACGTCCATGGGCACCTCCATGGGCCGGCCCATGGTCGTGTCTTCGCCGCGGATCAGCAGGCGGCCGTCCTTCATCAGGATCTCGGTGACGATGCCCTTGACGTAGTTCACCCGGTACTGCTCCTGCGCCGGCCAGTAGATCTCGTTTTCCCAGTAGCCGTACATGCGCATGTCGATGTAGAAGATGAACACCCGGGCGTCGGGCACCTGCTGGCGCACCTCGATGGCCTGTTTCGACGAGATGCCGCAGCACACCTTGGAGCAGTACTCGTTGCCGATCTGACGGTCGCGAGAGCCCACGCACTGGATGAAGGCCACCCGCTCCGGGGGCTTGCCCGTGGAGGGCGTCACGAATGTCTCGTCTTTCAGCATCGACTCGGCGTCGGCGAGGGTGATCACGTCGGGGAACTCGTATTAGCCGTACTGCTGGGTTTCGCGGCCCGGATCGAAGTGCTGGAACCCGGTGGCGAGCACGATGGCGCCGGCGTCCAGCGTGTCCTGGGTGCCGTTGGACGTGATCGTCACGGTGAAGTTCCCCGCCTCGCCCGCCACCCCCACCACCTCGCTGTCCGTGCGCACCTCGACGGTCGGCTGGGCATTGGCGGCGTCGATCATCTGAGCCATCGCCTCCGTGGCCGAGCGGAAGCCGTGCGTGAGCGCGGCGTAGTTCTCGTGGATCGGCATCCCGCCCAGGGCCGACCGCTTCTCGACGATCGTCACCGGCGCCCCCAGCTCGGCCGCCAGCCGGCCTGCTTCCAGCCCGGCGGGCCCGCCGCCGATCACCACGACGCGATCACTAGGCATCGACGTCCTCCCAGGTCAGGTATTCGATCTCGCCGCTCTCCAGACGCTTGAGGTCGGCCTCGAACTCGGCCCACTTGGCTTCCCAGTCGATGCCCATCTTCTCCAGCAGCGGCTTGTAGTCGGTGGAGTGCCAGTGGAGCTGGCACACCTTGTAGGGGTGCGCACCCATCGCCAGGGCGGCGAACTGGGCGTCCGACATCACCGGGATCCCCACGTTGCGATCGTGGGCGCGAGCGGCGAACTGGCTCTTGTCGAGCGTCGTCACGCAGCCGGTGTCGTGAGTGATGGTGACATCAGGGTTGGCCTCCTCTTTCATCACCTCGATCTTGCGCTGGGTGGCAAACGACCGGCTGAAGTCGCGCTCGACGAGGATGTGGCGGAACCCGAAACCGCAGCAGTCGAAGAACGTGGAGTAGTCCGCGACCGTGGCGCCGAGCGTCTCGACGAGCGCGGTCACCGTGGCGGTGCGCTGCCCTCCATAGATGTCCGGGTCGTAGATGGCGTCCTCGGTGACCAGCTTGTAGTAGTGGCAGGCCGGATGCACCGTGGCGGTTATCCCCGACAGGTCGAGAACCTGTTGCTCCTTGATGAGGTTGCGCATCGCGTGCACCCATTCGGAGTAGTGCACGATCTCCTCCGGCCACACGAGCGGCTTGCCGAGCTTGCCCATGATGTCGCGCACCTTGGCCCGGATGTCGCCGTGGTGGAGCAGCTCCTGGCGCACCTCCTTGTAGTGGCCGTACGAGGTGGCGCAGTGGATGATCGGGAAGTAGCCGCTCTCATAGGCCGCGGCGAAGTTGCGGGTGGCGACCCCGGCCTGAGCCACTGCGTTCGAAGTGGCGGAGGCGTAGTAGTTCCATGCGGTGCAAGAGGTCTGGTCGGTGGGGTCGAGGTAGTCGAAGCCCAGCTTGCGGTTGAGCCAGAAGATCGCGGTCGAGTAGCCGGGGATGTGACCGCACTGCCCGCACGACTTGTGGTGCCAGGTGGTCTGATAGGGGATCTTCTTGGTGCGGCCGTACTTGGTCGAGACCTCGACGTAGGGCTCCGGCACCCGCTGGACGACGAGCTCGCCGGCGTCCTCGAGCTCGAAGAGGATGTCGCGATAGTCCTCGGGGGCGTCTGCAGGGTCGGGCTGGAACGGCTGGCGCTTCAGCGATTCCAGCGGGATGAAGCTCATCGTCGGTCCTCCTCGGGCAGCGCGATCTAGATCTCGTAGCCGGCGTCTTCCAGCGTCTCCTCCATCACGTCGAGGATGATCATGTGGAGGCCTTCGTCGACCTCGGCGATCATGTCCATCACCCCGCTGTGGTGCCACACCAGGTACAGCTCGGTGAGGGTCTTGTCGGACACGTCCCAGCTCATCGACGTCGTGTGCAGGGTCTCCGGGGGCAGGGCTCGGCGCCACAGGTCGAGGTTCTCGGACACCTGCCGCACGTCGGGTCCCCAGTCGGGGAAGGCGTCGGGCTGGAGCATGTCCGGAGACACCTGGGTGCCGGTGGTCATGATCTTGTAGACGACCCGGCCGTATCCCTCGAGAGCGTCACGAGACGACTGGAGGCCGTTCTTCACCGCCACCTCCCGCAGCACCGTGATCAGCCCTCCGGGGGAGTTCTGACGCGGGCAGCGGTCACATGAGAAGCACTGCGAGCAGTTCCATACGTCGTCGTTCATCTGCTCGTAGATGAGCTCTACGTCCTCCCGCCCCGCCGCCTGGGCGATCTTGCGCGGGGAGAAGTCGTAGAAGCGGGCCGATGGGCACGCGGCCACGCAGATGCCGCACTCGTAGCACCCGTACAGGTAGTCGGGGAAGCGGGGGTCCGCCTTGACCTCCTCCCAGAGGCGCAGCTTCTCCTCGTAGGGGACGTCGGCGTAGGTGTGCGGTGCCAGCGTCGCCCCCGGGTCTGTGGTGAACGGCGCAGGTGGGGCGGCCGTGGCCATCAGAAGCTGATCACCGCGTCGGCCTCGGCGGCCAGGTCGTTGAATGCCGCGCCGCCGATCATCTCGACGCCGTCGATGAGGTCCTCCATCGTCAGGTCGTTGAGGTCGAGCGAAGGCTGGCACACCAGGAAGCGCACGCCGATGTCCCGGGCCTGCTTGACGAAAGTCGCCAGCGGCGCCCCGCCCTTCTTGGCGGACAGCGTCTCCGGGTTGCCTTTGCGCAGCAGCGTGGGGCCGTGCATCGTGAAGTAGATGGCCACGTCCATGTCCATGGCCGCCGCCGCGGTGGCCAGGTAGAAAGGCGTCGCCGCCTTGGATGGCTCGTCTTCGCCGTGGGTCTGTACGTAGAGAATCCGGGTCTCGTCTTCCAGCGTGACCTCCTCCCGATCGATCGTCCCCTTCGGCTGCTCAGACGAAGAGCGAGACGTCCGCCTCCGACGCGAAGTCCAGGAAGGCCGTCGCCCCCAGGCATGACACGCCTTCGACGATGTCCGCCTGATCGACGCCCATCACGCCCATCGTCGTGGCGCAGGCGTAGAACTCGACGCCGGACTCCAGGCAGACGTCCATCAGCTCTTGGGCGGTGGGGATCCTCGACTTCTTCATCCAGCGCTTCATGAACCACGTCGCCAGGCTCTGCGCGCCCGGCAGGATCCCGACGATCGAAGGCACCTTCACCGGCACCTGCGGGAACGGCGGGGGCGACGCCGGGTTTCCGATCGCCGACACCTTGGCCTTGCCGACCCGGTCCTTGTTGACCAGGTCGAGGCCGTAGAACGTGCAGAACACGCCGGTCTCCCAGCCGAGGGCGCCGGCCGTCGACGCCATGATGAGGATGGGGTAGATCTCGTCGAGGTTCCCCTTCGAACACACCAGCGCCAGCCGCTTGCGCTTGGCCTCCGGCTCGACCGCCTCCATCGCCGGTGCTGCGTCGGGCCTAACCCCAGTCGTCGTCATCGCTGTCCTCCCGTCACTTCGTCCGCCGGAACCAGAAGTGGAACTGGCCGTTCTCGGTCGACTGGGCGATCAGCTCATGGCCCGTCTGGCGCGACCAGGCCTCCATGTCGGGGGGCGCCCCGGGATCGTCGGCCAGCACCTCGAGCACCTGGCCGACGTCGATCTGCTTGATGGCAGAGGAGGTCTTCACGACCGGGATCGGGCAGAGCAGGCCCAGGCAGTCGAGCACCTTGTCGGACTTGATCTCCGTGGTCATCGCCAC
Organism: uncultured Acidimicrobiia bacterium; assembly: GCA_964348465.1. Taxonomy (GTDB): domain Bacteria; phylum Actinomycetota; class Acidimicrobiia; order Spongiisociales; family JAOTWH01; genus CAYGCW01. The sequence goes on from CAYGCW010000005.1 coordinate 18,845, forward strand.
CGTCCTCCCGTCTCGACCAGATATGGCTCACGACGCCCACGTCGCACCCACCAACGTGTATCGTCATGTGCGCATATGTGAGTATGCTGTCAGTATGGTGCCCTCGCTGAGGACCGTCAACCGATACCGGGCCCGCTGTGCGTGGGGATACGCCCTGCGGCATGCCATAGTTGGATCATGACCTCCGTACGCAACGAACTGTTCCGGCTGCACGCCAGCATCTGCAAGGGTCTTGCCGACCCCAAGCGGCTCCTCATCATCAACGCCCTCCGCAACGGAGAGCGGTCGGTGACCGAGTTGTGTGACGAACTGGGGCTTCGCCAGGCCAACGTCTCCCAGCACCTGGCGGTGCTGCGGGACAAGGGGCTGGTCAGGGTTCGCAAGGACGGTCAGTTCGCGTACTACTCGGTGTCGACCAGCAAGATCATCGAGGCCATGGATCTGCTGCGCGAGGTGATGGCCGAGCAGACCGGGGTGGACCTCCTGACCTGAACCCTAGGGAGGGGGCGCGCCGATGAGCGACCGCTTGCTCACCGCAACCGACGACGCGGTGGTGCTGCGCGCCCTGCAGAGGCTGGGGACGGAGGCGAACGTCGCCGTCCACGTCCTGCCCGATCCCGCCGGCCTGACCGCCGGCACCGAGCAGCCGCTGGCGGTGGTCATCGACCTGGAGGTGCCCGGGGCGTCGGGAACGGTGCGGGCGTGCAAGGAACGGTGGCCGGAGACACTGGTGGCCGGCTTCGTGGCCGTGCCCGGCACGGAGGCCTGGCGCGCCGCCGAAGAGGCCGGCTGCGACCTCGTCGCCACGCGCGGCGCCATCGGAGCCCGGCTGCGGGCCCGCATCGCAGATTGGCGCGCCCATCCGGGCGGTCGTCGCCTGCCATTGGTGGACCTGGCGGACGTCGCCGGGCGGCTCGGGCTCGTGGCGCGCCTCACCGACACCCCGGTCGGACCGGTGGCCGTGTATCACATCGGCGGCGAGCTGTTCGCGCTCGGCGACGTCTGCCCGCACGCCGGAGCCGCGCTTTCCGAGGGCGAAGTGCTGGTCGGCGATGCTCTCGTCAGCTGCCCGCGCCACGGCAGCCGGTTCGACATCCGCAGCGGGGCGCGGATGCGCGGCCCGGCCGACGACCCGATCCCGGTGTATCCGGTGGTCGTCGAGGCAGGACGCGCCTACCTGCGCCTCCCCTGACCGATACGCTGTCCGCATGAGCAATCCCCCAGGCACGCTGGTCGTCGAACCCGAGGCCGTCGCGGCGCTGCTCGCCGCCAGGGCCGGCATGGACGGCGACGACCTGGCGCTCAGCGTCGAGGTGATCGGCGTTGCGGGAAACCGCTACACCTACCACGTGGCGTTCCTGCCGATCGCGGCCGCCGGCCCCGGGGACCGGATCGAGCACCATGGCGGCCTCGCCGTCCTCATCCCGGAGGACAGCGTGGACCGCCTGATCGGAGCCCGGGTGCGGGCCGCCGCCGGTGGCGTGGAGATCGACAACCCCAACACTCCCAGCCCGCCAGTGGCCGCGATCGGGGCCAACCTCCCCGACCCCGGGTTGCCGGTGGGGGTCCGCGTCCGCCGGGTGATCGAAGACCACATCAATCCGGCCATCGCCTCACACGGCGGGCGAGCGACCCTGGTGGGCGTGGATGGGGACACCGCCTACATCACGATGATGGGCGGCTGCCAGGGCTGCACGCTGGCGGGGGTGACCCTGGCCGAGGGAATCGAGGTACTCGTCAAGCGGGCGGCACCGGAGATCGCAGTGGTCACCGACGTCACCGACCACGAAGCCGGGACCACCCCGTACTTCGCGCCCGCCTAACGTTCGAGCCCGAGGCTGCGGTCGCTGCCACC
>CAYGCW010000005.1:20709-24453 GCA_964348465.1 uncultured Acidimicrobiia bacterium
GACCTCCCGGCCTCCGCTTCCGCCCCGCCGGGCCACGCGCGCGGTCGCGGTCACCCGCTCGACCCGGCACTACCTGCCGGCCCGACTCGACATGTCCCGGCGTGGCCGGACCGACGCCTCCGGTTCCGTATGCGACTATCACTGAATATGAATATGCGCACCCATGCAGACGGCCGGGCGAGACTCATCCCATGAGCCTTCCCGGCCCGCGCCGCCGCCTCCATCCCGGCGACGTCGTCGCCGGGATCAGCGTCGCGCTGATACTCATCCCGCAGGCCCTGGCATATGCGGAGATCGCCGGCCTCCCGGCCAGTCACGGCCTCTACGCGGCCGCCCTCCCGCCACTGGTGGCGGCATTCTTCGCATCCTCGCCCTATCTCCAGACCGGGCCGGTGGCGATGACAGCCCTGCTCACGTTCGGGGGCCTGAGTGGACTGGCGGCAGCGGGCTCGCCCGACTACGTCAAGCTGGCGGCGCTGCTGGCGCTCGTGGTCGGGGTCATCCGCCTCGGCATGGGCCTGCTCCATACCGGAGTGGTGGCCTACCTCATGTCGCTGCCGGTGGTCCGCGGGTTCACGGCGGCCGCCGCCATCCTGATCGCGGCGTCACAGCTCCCGCTGGCGGTGGGCGTCTCGCCGCCCGAAGGGCGCCTGCTCTACCGGGCGTGGTGGACGCTGCTCCACATCGGCGAATGGGAGCCCGAGGCAGTGGGCGTGGCCGCACTCACCGTGGTGCTGGTGGCCGGAGGCAGGCGTCTTCACGCCGCGTTCCCGGGCGTGCCGCTCGCCGTTGCCGCCGGCCTCGCCTACAGCATCGCCGCCGCGTACGACGGCCCGCTGGTCGGAACGATCGACGAGGGGTTCCCCCCTCTCTCGCTGGCGCTGCCGTGGGGCGACCTGCCCGACCTCGTCATCCCCGGGTTGGTGATCGCGCTCGTCGGCTTCGCCGAGCCGGCCGCCATCGCCAGGACGTACGCCGCCAAGGACCGTGCTCCGTGGAGCGCCGACCGCGAGTTCGTCAGTCAGGGCGTCGCCAACCTGGCCGCCGGGCTGTCGGCAGGCTTCCCGGTGGGCGGGTCGTTCTCCCGCAGCGCCATAACCCGGCTCACCGGCGGCCGCACCCGGTGGAGCGGAGCCATCACGGGGCTCATCGTGATCGGGTTCCTGCCGTTCGCAGGGTTCCTCGAGGACCTGCCGCGTGCCGTGCTCGGCGCGGTGGTGATCGCCGCCGTCGCGCCGCTGATGCGACCGGCGCCGATCGTGGAGGTGGCCAGGGCGTCGCGCCCCCAGGGGGCGGTGGCCGCAGTCACGTTCGCCGCCACCCTGGCCCTGGCGCCGCGGATCGAGCGAGCCGTGGTCATCGGCATCGGTCTGGCAGTGGTGGTCCACCTCTGGCGCGAGCTGCGGCTACGTGTCGACGTGTCGTACCGGGCGCCGACGCTCACCCTGCAACCGAGCGGGGTGCTGTTCTTCGGTTCGGCCCATTCCCTCGACGCCGTCCTCCTCAACTCACTCGCGACGCATCCGGAGGCCGAGCGGATCGTGCTGGACCTGGGGGCCCTGGGCCGGATCGACTACACCGGCGCCAAGGCGGTCGCCGAGCTGGTCGACGAGGCCAGGGAAGCAGGCCTCGACGTGGTGCTGACCGGAATCCCCTTCCACGCCCGGCGCATCCTGGGCGCGGTGGGCCACGACGGGCAGGACGGCGGCGCCGGTCAGCCCGGGCGCACCCCTTAGCCGGCGGGCAGGATCAGCTCGAATGCGCTCCGGCCCTCGATCACGCGGTACTCGAGGTCGCCGTCCATCAGCCACGCCAGCATGCGGCTCACGCTGAGCCCGAGGCCGAACGACCCGGGCACCTCTCGCGTCGGCCCCACCCGGTAGTAGGGGTCGAAGATCAGCTCCCACTCCTCGGGCGGCAGGCCGGGACCGTCGTCGTACACCCGAACTCTGCTGCCGGCGGCGCCGCGTGCCAGCTCGACCAAGACCTGCTCTGCGCCATGGCGGAACGCGTTCGTGATGAGGTTGCGCATGATCTGGCGGAATCGGAATGGATCGGCCAGCGCGACGACCGGTCCGTCCGGCTCGGCGACGGCGACCTCCCGGTACCTGAGCACCCCGAGCACCCCCCGCACCTCGGAGCCCAGGTCGATCCGCGCGGGGAACACCACCAGCATCCCGACGTCTCCCCGCGCCGCCACGAGCAGGTCCTCGACGAGGTCGGCCATCTCGCGCCCCTGGCTCGCGATCACTCCCAGCATCTCCCTCGCCTCGTCGTCTTCCACGTCGCCCCACCGCTCCAACATCTCCTCGGCGAACCCGACCACGCTGGTGAGCGGTGTCCGCAGCTGATGGCTCACGGTGGCGATCAGCTCGTCCTTGGCCTGCACGAGCGCTTCGAGCTGGTGCTGGAGCCGCTTGCGCTCCGTGATCTCGCGGATGACCACCAGCAGCTCCCTCCCGCGGATGGAAGCCACCCGGCCCTCGAACCGGCGCTCCTCCCCTTCGATCTCGAGGTCGTACTCGACCGTCTGGCTCTCGCCCGACTCCAGGACTCTCGCCATCGCACCGAGCCACTCTTCCGCCATCTCCGGATGCACCTCGGAGACATGCCGCCCGAGAAAGCGATCCGGTGGCAACGGGAGCGGTACGCCGCGGGAGGGACGCCACCACCTGATGTAGCCGTCGGCGTCCACCCTGAACAGCAGATCCGGGATCGCCTCGAGCAGCGCGCGGTTCTCGGACTGGCTCTGCTCGAGGGCTTGCTCCGAGCGGTGCCGCTCGGTGACGTCCACGTACTGGACGAGAACGGAGTCGAGGAGGTTGCGCTCGGTCCGGACCACCGACGCCGTGGCGATCACCCACAGCTCCTCGCCGTTCTTCTTGCGAATCGTGCGCTCGACTTCGTAGCCGTCGACCTCGCCGGCGACGATCGCAGCTACCCGGGCGCGGGCATCTGCGGCGTCCTGCGGATCCATGAAGATCTCCGGCGCCGACTCCATGAACTCCGCCTCGGTGAGGCCCAGCATCCGGCACAGGGCGGCGTTCACCATCCTCGGCAGGCCGTCGGCTCCCAGCAGCGCCATGCCGACGGTCGACGACGCAAACGCTCGCCGCAACCGGTCGCCGCTCCCGTCCCGGGACTCCAGCTCGGCGATGACGCCCTCACACGCTTCGGGAGTGCCGTCCGCGCCCCCAACGACGCGGGCGGTCACCGCCACTCGCTGCGGAGGCCTCTCTGCGACATGGAGGAACGCCTCCCACCCCCGCACCGAGCCGGAGGTGGCCAGCTCCTCGGTCAGGGCACGCCAGTTGGCGGCGCCGAGGGCGTCGGAGAGGGACCCGGTGGCGCCCTCCAGCAGGGACTCGAGCTCGTCGTTGCCGGCGAGGACGCGACCGTCCCACGAAGCGCGGAAGACGGCTATGGGGAATTGGCGCATGCTGGTCGGGTCCCCGATCATCCTCCCTCCCCAGGCCCACCGGTTCCCGAGAATACCGCTGCGCCCCCTTTCTGTCGGCAACCAGCCGCAGCAATCACGCAGGACCGCCGAGCCGCGCTGCCAGCGCGGCGGCCAACTGCGGCTGATCACTCTGCGGGATCGGGTTGCCGTCGAGCCGCCGGACGTAGAAGACGTCCACGACCTCGCCTCCCCGCGTGTCGATCTTCGCCAGGCGCACGTCGAGTCCCAGGTCCCAGAGCGCCTTGCCGATCCGGTAGAGGCGGCCGACGTGGTCGGCGCACCGC
>CAYGCW010000006.1:0-24225 GCA_964348465.1 uncultured Acidimicrobiia bacterium
ACCCGTGGCCTCTTCCGTGCGAGGGAAGCGCTCTGCCGGACTGAGCTACACCCCCTGGGGTCCGCCAAGTGTAACGACGCCCCGCAGCCGGTCGGACCCGGGGCCGGAGCGCGGAGACCCCGAAGCTAGCTCTCCGAGCGTGACGTGTGCTCGCTCAGCTCCTTGCGGAGGCGCTCCTGCACGATGGTCGTGGTGAGGTCGGCGCGGCTGCGCTCGATGAGCGCCCGGGCCACGTCCGTGGTGCGGCGCAGGCCGCCGGTCATCCCGTCGGGGTAGTCCATCGACGCCAGCAGGTCCTGGATCGCCTCCATCGCCCGGAACACCTCCTCCGCCTCCTCCAGCTCGCCCACCCGCAGCTTGTCGAGCAGCCGGCGCCGCAGCTCCCCCACCGCTTCCCCGAGGCCCTTGAGGTACGCCGACGTCTCCACGCCGAGCTCGGCCGGCAGTGGGAGCGCTTCGTCTCGGATCAGCGCTGCGGTGACCCTGGCCTCGGCGTACTCCTTGGCGGCGTCGGCGAGGAAGCCGGCGTGGTAGATGTCATGGTGGTCGCCGAGCGCCTCCGCAGTGGTGGCGAGCATCGACGCCGCCTTCTCCATCAGCTCGTCGGCGCGGGCGGCGTCGCCGCGATGGAGCGCCCTGATGGCGTTGGCGGCGGCGCGAATGATCTTGCGCGAGTTGGTGACACCCGTCTCACGCGCCGCGAACTTGTCGTCGAGCTCGGTGCGGGCGGCTTCCTCCAGCGGCCCGAGATCGGGCGGCCGCACGGCTCAGCCGGCCAGGATGCGGATCTTCGCCTGCGTCTCCTCGGGAGCCGCTTGCTGCGCCGGGTGCAGCGGCACCGGCTGAGTGCCGGAGAACTGCTTGATCTGCAGCAGCATGGCGACGTACGCGGCGAGCGCCATGTCGACGACCAGGTTCAGCCCCAGCATCAGCAGGCTGCCGGTGACGATGGCGATCGTCAGAGTCGTGAGCGCGGCCGCGACCAGCCCGATGAGCGCCCGGCGGCGGCGGGCCAGGACCTGGCGGCGCCTGGCAACGGCCGGCTCGGCGGCGGCGGCCCGCACCGCGCCGAGGCGGGCGGTGTCGCGTGCGAAGTTCTGAGTCGTGTTGATGGGTGCTTGCCGGCGTGAGTCGAAGAAGGACGGGATCAGGAGCATCGCCCACACTCCGGCCAGCAAGATGAAGATCACGATTTCCATGATTGTGAACCGTCTCCTTGCGGTCGCCGCGAGGTTAGGCAGGACCGGATTTCCAAACAAGTACCGGCGGCGCAGTCCGCGCGACGCTGATCACTGACCGTGGTCGGTAGGCTCGGCGCGCAGCAACTCCAGGCCGTGGCGCAGCGCCGGGGCGATCACCTCCAGCGACTCCTCCACCCCCCGCACCGAGCCAGGGAGATTCACGATCAACGTGCGGCCGGCGATGCCGGCCAGGCCCCGGGACAGCATGCCATGGGGATTGCGGCCAAAGGTCGAAGCCCGCATCGCCTCGGCCAGGCCGGGCGCCGGCCGCTCGATGAGCGGCGCCGTCGCCTCCGGCGTGAGGTCGCGCGGCCCGAAGCCGGTGCCGCCGGTCGTCACGATCAGGTCGAGCCCGGCGGCGAGCCAGTCGCGCAGTGCGCCGCCGACTTCGTCCACGCCGTCGGGAACCACCCGGGCTTCGACCTCGAAGCCGAGGCGCTCCAGCATCCGCACCGCCTCCGGACCCGAACGGTCCTCGGCCTCGCCCCGGCTGACCCGATCGGAGACCGTGAGAACGCCGGCTCTCACCGGTCCCACGTCCCCGACCGCCCGCCGGACTTGTGGAGCAGCCGCACCGGTCCGATCTCGACGCCGCGCTCGATGCCTTTGACCATGTCGTAGAGCGTCACGGCCCCGATGGCGGCGGCGGTCATCGCCTCCATCTCCACGCCCGTCGGAGCGGTGGTGCTCACCGTCGCCACGAGGCGGGCGCCGGAAGCGATCTCCTCGATTTCGACCTCGACGCTGGTCAGCGGCAGCGGGTGGCAGAGCGGCACGAGGTCAGAGGTCCGCTTGGCGGCCAGGATCGCCGCCACCCTGGCCACCGCCACCGCGTCGCCCTTCGGAAGCTCCCCCCCGAAGAGCGCCGTCTTTGTCTCGGGGGCCATCGTCACCACGGCCTCGGCCACCGCCCGGCGCTCGGTGGCCTCCTTGTCGCCCACGTCGACCATGCGGGCCCGGCCCTGGTCGTCGAGGTGGCTCAGATCAGTCATCGAGGGCCTCGTCGGCCGTGCGGGACTCCGGCCAGCGGAACATCTCCAACTCCACATCGCCGCCCGGCTCCACCTTGCCCACCCCCACCGGCACCACTGCGAAGGCGTCCGCCGCCGCCAGCGCCGACAGCACGTTGGACGACTGGCCGCCACTGGAGCGGGCGTGCCACGCCCCCGCACGCCACTCGGCGCTCACCCGCAGGAAAACGGCCTTCTCGTCGCTGGTCTCGGCGCCGTCGTCGAGGACGGCCTCCACGCGCGGCCGGTATACGAAACGGGCGCCCATCATCGTCAGCAGAGCGGGACGCACGAACTGTTCGAAGGCCACCATCGACGACACCGGGTTGCCGGGCAGGCCGAACAAGGGCTTGCCGGCCACGGTCCCGAACGCGAACGGCTTGGCGGGCTGCATGGCGACCTTCCAGAACTCGACGTGGCCCAGATCGGCCAGCACCGTCTTGACGAGGTCGTACTCGCCCATCGACACCCCGCCGCTCGAGATCACCACGTCGGCCTTGCCGGCGGCGTCCTCGAGCGCTGCCCGCAGCGTCGCCGGGTCGTCGCCGACGATGCCCATGTCGACGACCTCGGCCACCTCGCCGAGCAGCGCCTTCAGCATCGGCCGGTTGGAGTCGCGGATCTTGCCCGGCACCAGCGTGGCGTCGGCGGGGAGGATCTCGTCCCCTGTCGACATGACCGCCGCCACCGGCCGGCGCCGCACCCGGGGCCGGGCGACGCCCACCGACGCCAGCACCCCGAGGTGAGCGGGCCCGAGCCTCACCCCGGCGGCCACGACCTCGGCGCCCTCTGCGAGGTCCCCGCCGGCAGGCCGGACTGCGGTGTTGGGCTCGACCCCCGTCAGGACCCGCACCCGGTCGACGCCGGGCTCCGTCTGTTCGACCATCACGACGGCGTCGGCGCCGGCGGGCAGCGGCGCGCCGGTCATGATCTTGATCGCCGTCCCCCGGACCACGGTCCTGGTGGCCACCGACCCGGCGGGGACGTCCTCCAGCACGGTCAACTCCACCGGGGCCCCTGTCGTGTCGGCGGCGACGACGGCGTAGCCGTCCATGGCCGAGTTGGTGAAAGGCGGGACCGGGTGCGCAGCAGCCACCGGCGCCGCCGTCACCAGGCCGAGGGCGCCGGCGAGCGGCACATCGACCTCGTCGAGGAGCGGCATCGCCGCCACCACGTCGCGACGGGACTCGGCGAGCGGCCTCACGACGCAGTCACCTTGCGTTCCTCGCCGCGCACCAGGCGGCCGATGTTGCCGCGGTGGCGGTAGACGACCAGCGCCGCCGCCGCCCCGGCCCACGCCAGGGACCAGCCCCGATGGTCGAACCCTGCCAGCGCCGGGACGAGCGCCGCAATCAGCAACAGCGACGCCACCGCCGCCACCTTGGTGAGCCAGACGATCAGGACCCACGCCGCCACCAGGGCCATGCCCAGCAGCGGCTCCAGCCACATCACCCCACCCAGCAACGCCGCCACCCCCTTGCCGCCCTTGAAGCCGTGCCAGGCCGGGTAGCAGTGGCCGGCGACCGCCCCCAGCAGGCAGGCGAAGCCGGTAGCTCCGCCCACCCACAGGTCACCGATCAGCGCGGCGACCGTTCCCTTGCCGATGTCGCCGAGCAGCACCGCCGTCGCCCAGCCTTTCCCCATCGTTCGCATGACGTTCGACGCGCCCGGGTTGCCGCTGCCCACCGCGTAGATGTCCACTCCACCCAGACGCGGCAGGATCGCGCCGAAGTCGACGGAGCCGGCGAGGTAGGCCAGGACGACCGCGATGATGGCTTCGAGCTGCACCCGCGCCGAGTTTATGCAGGTTGGCTCGGCGGCTCACGTAGAGTCGGGCCCGATTCGACGCACGGAGGCGGCACATGATCGGGATTTTCGGCGGATCGGGCTTCTACGACTTCCTGGAGAACGCCGAGGAACGCGACGTCGCCACCCCCTACGGCCCGCCGGCGGCGCCTCCCACCGTCGGCACCGTCGCCGGGGTCGAGGTGGCGTTCATCCCCCGCCACGGCCGTCGCCACGAATTCCCGCCCCACCGGGTGCCGTTTCGGGCCAACGTGTGGGCGATGCACGAGCTGGGCGTCGAGCGGATCTTCGGTCCCTCTGCCGTCGGCAGCCTGAAGCTCGAGATGGCCCCCGGTCACTTCGTCGTGTGCGATCAGCTCGTCGACCGCACCTCGGGCCGCGCCGCCACCTTCTTCGACGGGCCGGAGACGGCCCATGTCTCGTTTGCCGACCCGTATTGCGCTGAGCTGCGACCGGTCGCCGTAGGGGCCGCCAAGGCCGCCGGCGTGCCGGTGCACGACGGGGGAACCGTGGTGGTCATCGAAGGTCCGCGCTTCTCGACGCGGGCGGAGAGCCGGTTCTACGCCGCCCAGGGCTGGGAACTGCTCAACATGACCCAATTCCCCGAGGCGTTCCTCGCCCGCGAGCTCGAGATCTGCTACGCCACGGTGTGCGTCGTCACCGACTACGACGTGGGCGTCGACGGTGAGATCCCCCCCGTAACCCACGCCGAGGTGCTCGCCAAGTTCGCCGAGAGCATCGGAGGGCTCAAGGACACGCTGCGCCTGGCGATCCCGGATGCGGCCGCCACGCCGCGCAAGTGCGAGTGCGCCACGGCCCGGGGCGCCGCCACCGGCTGACGATGGAGGACTTCCCGATCACCGAGCGCACCCGGGTGCGGCGCCATCCGGAGCGGGGCTCCTACGAGAGGGCAGCCGCCTACGCCATCCTCGACGAGGCCCTGATCTGCCACGTCGGCTTCACGACGGCCGACGGGCCCGTGGTGATCCCGACGATCCACGCTCGCGCCGGCGACACCCTCTACATCCACGGTTCCCCGGCGAGCCGATTGCTCCGCACCCTGCGCGACGGGGTCCCGGCCTGCTTAGCGGTCACCATCCTCGACGGCCTGGTGCTGGCGAGATCGGTGTTCAACCACTCGATGAACTACCGCTCGGTGATCGTGTTCGGCACCGCTCGCGAAGTAGTGGAGCGGGAAGAGAAGCTGGCGGCGATGCGGGCAGTGACCGAACACGTCGTGCCGGGCCGCTGGGACGAAGCGCGCCGCCCTTCGGAGACGGAGTTCAAGGGCACCACGATCCTGGCGCTGCCGCTCGAGGAGGCGTCGGTCAAGATGCGGAAGGGGCCGCCGGGCGACGACGAAAAGGACTACTCGCTCGACATCTGGGCCGGGGTCCTGCCGGTGGCGGCGGCCTTCGGAGCGCCCGAGGCGGACCCGCTGCTGCCACCCGGTGTAGCCGTGCCCGACTCCGTAGCGCACTACGTCCGCCCAGGCCGGGAAAAAATGGGCTTCCGCAGCGGCGCGGAATTCGCGACAATAGAACCTGACGGCTAGCGCAGGGGGACCCGTGGCCGTGATCCGTCGCCACTTCCCGCCGCTCCCGTTCGAGCACGCGCTCGGACATGCTGCTGCGCGCCGTCAAGGGTTCCCCTCCCCGCACCCACGCAAGTCCCCCACCATTCCCCCTGCTTGCGTGCGGCGAACCTCACCCACCACCAGGTGAGGCCGCGGGGAGGGGACACCCCCTTTCCCCCCCGGCCCGGGAGCGTTACGTTGCCCCCGTGTACTGGTTTCGCCGTCCGCCCTATCTGCGGTGGGCACTGGCCGCCCTGATCGTTGCCTTCGCCACGATCGCGGAGCTGCGAGGCGAAGCCACCGTCGCCCACCCGTTCGTCGCAGCGCGCGTCGACGCCGGCCGCCCCGTAGAGGCGTCCGCCCTCGAGTGGCGGCGCGTCCCACCTGGGCTGCTGCCGGCGGCGGACCCGGACGGGGGGGTCGCCACCCGCTCGCTCCACCCCGGGGAGCCGCTGCTGCCCTCATCGCTGGGAGCCGCTGCCGCGGCCCCGGCCGGATGGTGGTCGGTCCCGCTCGAGGTGCCCCGGGGAGCGCCCCCGGGTGCCGAGGTGATGGTCGTGGTGGTGACGGTGGACGGCGTGCCCGAGGCACCCGTGCCGGGGCTGGTGATGAGCGCCGGCGGCGCAGACCCATTCGGGGCCCCCGTCCCGGGCCTGGTGGCGGTGCCAGGGGAACGAGCGGGCGCCGTCGCGGCGGCTGCCGTGAGCGGACAGGCCGTGGTGCTGCTGGCAGCCGGAGCCGCAGGGGGTGAGGGCTAGTCTGCCGCCATCGTGCTCGAAGCCGCCTTCTGGGGCCTGGTCCAGGGCCTCACCGAGTTCCTTCCCATCTCCTCCAGCGGGCACCTCGTGCTGGTCCCTGCCGCCCTCGACATCGAGGCGCCCGACCTGGCGATCACTGCGGTGCTCCACCTGGGGACGCTGGCCGCCGTCCTCGCCTACTACCGAGCCGACGTGGTCCGACTGCTCCGCTTCCGGCGCGACCCCGAAGGCCGCCGGCTGCTCTGGCTGGTGCTGCTCGGCACCGTGCCGGCGGCGGCGGCCGGACTGCTGCTGGAGAGCAGCATCGACGACGCCTTCGACGACCCGGTCCTGGTCGGCTGGGCGCTCGTGGTCACCGGAGTGGTCATCTGGGTGTCGGGGCGATTCCGCCCTGGCGACCGCACCATGGCTTCAGGGCGGTTGCGGGACGCCGCAGTCGTCGGCATCGCCCAGGCGGCGGCGCTGGTTCCGGGCATCTCCCGCTCCGGGAGCACGATCACCGCCGGCCTCGGCGTCGGGCTCACGGCCTCCGAGGCAGCCCGCTACTCGTTCCTGCTGAGCGTCCCGGCGATCGCCGGCGGCGGGCTCCTCGAAGCGCTGGACCTCGCCGACCGGGGCGGGCTGACCGCCGACGTGTTCGTGGGTGCCGCGGTCGCCGCGGTGTCCGGGTACGCCGCCATCGCGGTGCTGCTGCGCCTGCTGACCCGGGTGGGTCTGGCGCCGTTCAGCGGCTACTGCCTGGTCGCAGGGATGGCGGCGGTCTTGCTGTTGTGACGGTGGAACAACGGCACGGCGGGAAGCGTTGGTAGCGGGGTGGCACTGTTCAAGAAGCGTCCCAAGCCGGTGCAGCTCGGCCACCTCGGCGAGCTGGAGCCGATGCTGGAATCCGGGAAGCCCGTCCTTCTCGACTTCTTCCAGTTCGGCTGCGCGCCGTGCAAGGTCATGGATGGAATAGTGAACGAGCTGGCTGAGGAGTACGCCGGCTCGGCACACGTGGTCAAGGTCAACGTGCAGCGTGTCCCCGGCGCGGCCGAGACCTTCAAGATCCGCTCGACTCCGACGTTCATCCTCATCGGCGGCACGTCCCGCAAGCAGTCGAAGAAGGCCAGGCAGAAGGAGGCGCCGGCCCCGGTCCCTGGCAGGATGAACCCCCGCTGGCGCGCCTCGGGGCTCGTGAAGAAGGACTTCCTCGTCCGCCAGCTCGAGGGAAGCGGAGCCGTCGCAGCCGGCCGCCCGGCCTAGCCGTAGTCGTAGAAGCCGCGGCCCGACTTTCGGCCGAGCAGGCCCGCTTCCACCATGCGGCGCAACATGGGCGGCGGGGCCATCCGGGGCTCTCGAAGCTCGTCGAACAGCGACTCTGCGACCAGCAGCATCGTGTCGTTGCCGATGAGGTCGCACAGCGCCAGCGGGCCCATGGGGTAGTTGGCGCCGGCCTTCATGGCGGCATCGATGTCCTCGGCCGACGCCAGGCCCGCCTCGTACATGCGGATGGCGTCGAGCAGGTAGGGCACCAGCAGGGCGTTGACGATGAACCCGGCCCGATCGGGCGCCCGAACCACGGTCTTGCCGAGCGTGCCCGCGGCGAACTCGGTGGCCCGCGCCACCGTCTCGTCCGACGTGAGCAGCGACGGAACCAACTCCACGAGGGCCATCACCGGCACGGGATTGAAGAAGTGGAGCCCCACCACCGCCTCCGGCCGGCTGGTGTGCATCGCCAGCTTCATGATCGGGATCGACGACGTGTTCGAGGCCAGCACCGCGTCTCCGGCCACCACGATCTCGTCGAGGGCACGGAAGACCTCCGCCTTGAGGGCCTCGTCCTCCACCACCGCCTCCACCACCAGCTCCCGGTCGGCCAGCTCGGCGAGGTCGGTGGTGAAGCGGAGCCTGGCCAGCGCCTCGTCCCGTTCCGTCTCGGTGAACCGGCCCCGCCCGGCGCCCCTGGCGAGGGAGGCCGCCACCCGGCCTTGCGCCTTCTCTGCCAGCTCCGGGGACGCCTCCCGGACGATCACGTCGACCCCGGACCGCGCCGCCACCTCGGCGATGCCGCCGCCCATCTGACCCCCGCCAACGATGCCGATTCTCTGAATGCTCATGGCCCGGCAGTCTACGACGGGGCAAGCTCCACTAGGTTCGCGTGCATGCAGCGTCTCAACCCGTGGGGCCTGGGAATCGCCGCCGTCGGCGTATTCCTGCTCCTGCGCGAGCTGGACGTTCTCCCGGACGTGTCGGTGGGATCGCTGATCGTGCTCGGCATCGGACTCTGGCTGCTGGCCGGGGCGTTCTCCCGCCGGCACGGCTGGCTCGTCGGGCTGGGGGTGACGGCCGCCGGGATCGTGATGGTGTTGCGCAATCTGGAGGTCATCGACCCGGACTTCTCGCTGTGGCCGATCGTGCTGATCGTCCTCGGCCTGGCGATCGTCCTCGGCTCGGGCATGCCGCCCCATGAAGGCGACCGCAGCTGACCTGTCTCCGGCAGGCCTCACCTCCGCCGAGGTGGCGGAGCGGGTGGCGCGCGGCGCCATCAACGACGTGCCCCAGGGGCCCAGCCGCACGACGAAGGAGATCGTCCGCGCCAACGTCGTCACCAGGTTCAACATCCTCCTGGGGGCGCTGCTGGTCGTCGTCGTGTTCGTGGCGCCCATCCAGGATGCCCTGTTCGGGATCGTGCTGATCGTCAACACCGCCATCGGCATCGTCCAGGAGCTGCGCGCCAAGGCCACCCTGGAGCGCCTCGCCCTGCTCAGCGCGCCGCGGGCGCGGGTGGTGCGTGACGGCCGGGTGCAGGAGATCGCCATCGGTGAGGTGGTGCTCGACGACCTGCTGGAGGTCCGGCCCGGCGATCAGATCGTCGTGGATGGAGAGGTCGTTGAGTCGCGGGACCTCGAGATCGACGAGTCGCTGCTCACCGGCGAGTCCGACCCCGTCCCCAAGGAGCCGGGCGACGAGTGCCTGTCGGGGAGCTTCGCGGTCGCCGGGCTGGGCAGGTACCGCGCCGTCCGGGTCGGGAAGGAGGCGTACGCTGCCCGCCTGGCCGATGAGGCACGCCGCTTCACGCTCGTCCGCTCCGAGCTGCGGTCCGGCATCGACTGGATCCTCGCCGCCGTGAGCTGGGCCCTCGTCCCCACCGTGATCCTGCTGGTGTGGAGCCAGCTCGGGGCCACCGAATCGGTGCGAGAGGCGTTGCGGGTGTCGGTGGCGGGGACCGTCGGGATGGTCCCTCAAGGCCTGGTGCTCCTCACGTCCGTGGCGTTCGCCGTCGGCGTGGTGCGCCTGGGAAAACGCAACGTTCTGGTTCAGGAGCTGCCGGCCGTGGAAGGGTTGGCGAGAGTGGACGTCGTGTGTTTCGACAAGACCGGCACCCTGACCAGGGGCTCGCTGTCGGTCCAAGGCCTGGAGACGTTTGGGCACATGGCCGCCGAGGTACCCGCGGCCCTCGGCGCCATCGGCGCCGCCGAGCCCGCCCCCAACGCCACACTGGCGGCCATCGTGGCTGCCTTCCCCGACCCGGGGGGTTGGGTGGCGGCCGGGCGGGTGGCGTTCTCCTCCGACCGCAAGTGGAGCGCCTACACCTTCGTGGGCATGGGCTCCTGGGTGCTGGGAGCGCCGGAGATGATCTTGCCCGGGGAGACCGAGGTGGCCCGCCGGGTGGCCGCCCATGCCGCCGACGGCAAGCGGGTCCTGTTGGTGGCGCGCACCGACGATGCCCTCGAAGGCCAGCAACTCCCGGCGACCGTCTTTGCCGAAGCGCTCGTCATCCTCGGCGACGACGTCCGCCCCGACGCGGCCGAGACGCTTCGCTACTTCGGCGAGCAGGGCGTTGCCGCGAAGGTGATCTCCGGCGACCACCCGCGAACGGTCGCCGCGATCGCCCGCCAGGTCGGCATCCCCGGCCATGACCGGGTCGTCGACGCTCGCCAGCTCCCCGAGTCACCGTCGAGCTTGGCCGATGCCGTCATGGCCGGCACCGTGTTCGGCAGGGTATCGCCCCACCAGAAGCGGGCGATGGTGCAGGCCCTCCAGGCCAGCGGGCACGTGGTGGCCATGACCGGCGACGGCGTCAACGACGTCCTCGCCCTCAAGGACGCCGACATCGGAATCGCCATCGGGTCCGGCTCGTCCGCCTCGCGAGCCGTGGCCCAGCTCGTCCTGATCGAAGGGGAGTTCAACACCCTTCCCGGGGTGGTCGGGGAAGGGCGCCGGGTGATCTCCAACATCGAGAGGGTGGCCAACCTGTTCGTGACCAAGACCGTGTACGCGCTGGTGCTCGCCCTCGCCGTCGCCCTCGCCGGAAGGCCGTTCCCGTTCGTACCCCGCCACCTCACGCTCGTCGGCACCCTGACCATCGGCCTCCCCGCGTTCCTGCTGGCGCTGGCCCCTTCGGGGCGGCGAGCCCGCCCCGGCTTCGTGCGCCGCGTGTTGCGGTTCGCGCTGCCGATCGGCGTCCTCGCCGGACTCGCCACTCTCGTCGCCTACGAGCTGGCGATCGCCGAGGACGTGTCGGTGGTCGAGGCTCGCACGGTGGCCACCATCGTCCTCGGTGCGGTCGGCCTCTTCGTGCTCACCCTCAACACCCGCCCGCTGCACACGTGGCACAAGTGGCTGATCGGCGCCATGGGATTCCTGCTGTTCGTGGTGTTCGCCAACTCCGGCTGGCGGGAGTTCTTCGAGCTCGACCTGCCGCCGGCGGTGCTGGTGTTTGCGGCGATCGGGGTGGTGGCGCTTGCCGGCGCGGTGATGTACGTCGGCCTGCGAGCCACGGGATGGATCCGCCAGATGCCCGACCTGCTGCGCACGCCGCTGGAGCTCGGCGAGCAGTGGACGTGGTTGCCGGAAAGCTGGCGGGCCGCGCTGGCCGCCCGAGGTCCCCGTCCGGCGCTGCGCAGGCGGCCGACCGTGGACCCGGACGCCATTCTCGAGGTGATCGACCTGCCCGGCGCCGCCGAGCCTCAGCCGAGCGACGGCAAGGAGAGCTCGAACACGCTCAGCCCGCCCTCGTAGCGGTAGGAGAGGTCGCCGCCCATCAGCCGGGCGAGCTGGCGCGACACGGTCAAGCCGAGGCCTACCGACGCCGGCTGGCCCTCGAACCGGTGCGCCCGGTGGTACGGCTCGAAGATCTTCTCACGGTCCCGCTCGGGAATGCCGGGCCCGTCGTCTCGCACCCGCACGATCACCATGTCGGCGTCTTCCTCGACCTGGACGTCGATGTGGCGACCGCCGTAGCGTTGGGCGTTGGTGAGCAGGTTGCGCACGATCTGGCGAAGTCGCACCGGATCGGCGAACACCTTCTCGTTGCCGCCGTCGATGGCTACCTGGGCCGCCTGCTCCGCAGGCCACGCCGAGAGCACCAACTCGATCTGCTCCTTGACGACGACCGGCTCGGGAGCCACCGCGACCTTGTCGATGTCGACCCGCGCCGCCACCAGCAGGTCCTCCACGAGGTCGGCCACCTCCATCGACTGCTCGGCGATCAGCGTGACGAACGCTTCGATCTCGAACGGCTGGGCTCCTTCGAGGTTCTGCTGCAGCTCCTGCGCGAACCCGACCACGGCCGTCAGCGGCGTGCGCAGCTCGTGGCTCACCGCCGCCACGAACTCGTCCTTGTTGCGGACGAGCTGCTCGAGCCGCTCCGACGCCTGCTTGCGCTCGGTGACGTCGTTGGCGACGCCCACCGCGCCGTTGACCCGCCCATCCTCCCAGATCGGGGTGAAGCGGATGTCGAAGTCGAGATCGCGAAGCTGCACCGACGTGGTGAAGGCCTCGCCAGCTAGCACCCGCCGCACGGCGGCGACGAGCTGCGGCGAGTCGCGGAACAGCTCGAAGACGGACCGGCCCACCGCCTCGCCGGCGCCCAAGGCCAGCGACGAGAGGCCTTCGCCCTCGGTGAGGGTGAACACGCCGTGGCGATCGAGCGCGAACAGGATGATGGGAGCGGCCCCGACCACGGTGCGCAGGCGCTCCTCGATGCGGCGCAGGGCCTCCTGGGTGCGCCGGTACTCCGTGATGTCGGCGAACGCCACCACCACCTTGGAGAGGTCGGGTGCCCCCGACACCAGCGGCACCACCCAATGCATGATCAGGTCGATGGGACGGCCCCGCAGCGTGCGGCTGGCGATGCCCGATTCGGTGCGATCGCGGCCGTCCCAGACCGCCACGAACTGGTCGACGAGCGCGTTCAGCGTCTCGCCCGTGAGCATCTGCTGCGGCACGCCCAGCAGCAGCTCGTCCCGGTCCCTGGCCTCG
The DNA here is from genome assembly GCA_964348465.1 of uncultured Acidimicrobiia bacterium. GTDB lineage: Bacteria > Actinomycetota > Acidimicrobiia > Spongiisociales > JAOTWH01 > CAYGCW01. The sequence continues at coordinate 12,635 of CAYGCW010000006.1, forward strand.
ACGAGCCCCACCGCCGCCTCGTTGACGTCGACGATGCGAATCAGCTCGATGCCGTCTCGCACGAGGTCCGGCCTCGAGGCGAGGTGAGCCCTCAGGTCGCTCACCCCCGACTGCCGCAGCCCCTGCAGCCAGGCGCCGACCGCCGTGAAGTCCAGCTCCCACGTCGCGACGGGCGACCGTCCGAACAGATTGCGGTAGTGCTCCTCGCTCAGCCGGAGCCGGCGCTCGGTGCGGGTCCGCTCGGTCAAGTCCTGGACGTGGGCGAAGAGGTACAGCGGCGCTCCCTCGTCGTCGGTCACGAGCGACATCCCCAGCAGGGCGTGCGCCACCCGTCCTCCGCGCGGCAGGCAGCGGACCTCCTGCTGGAAGCTCCAGATCTCCGTGGCCGTGAGCCGTCTGGCCTCTGCGAGCAGGTCGTTGCGGTCGGAGGTATGCACGAACTCCCACCAGACGGTGCCGGTCAGGTCGGCCACCGGGACCCCGAGATAGTCGGACAGCGCCTGGTTGGCGAGGCGAACCCGGCCGTCGAGGCCGATCATCGCCATCCCGCTGGAGGCGTTGGCGAAAGCAACTTGGAACCGCCCCTGGGCGCGGCGAGCCTCGTGCTCCGCCTCCTCCCGCTCCGTCTGTAGCCGGGCGGAGGCGGCGCCGAGCAGCCACGCGAGGTAGCCGCCGAGCAGCATCAGCACGACCGCGGGAACGTGCGAGACCAGGTCGCCTCCACCGGCGAGGACCAGCCCGACGTAGGACGAGGCCGCCAGCGCCGGGTACACGGCCCCCGTCCGAGCGCCCAGGAGCACCGGATACACCAGCGCCCCGGCCGCGAGAGCAACGAGGACCGCAGGCGGCACGCCGCCCCGTCCGAAGGCCCAGGCCCACCCGGCTGCGATCACCGCCGCACCCCGCACCGGGTAGAGCCGGGAGTCGCCGCGCAACCCGCCGGCAGCGAGCGCCGCCAGCCCCGCGACTACCGCCCATCGCCACGATGCCTCTCCGCCGGCCGGCAGCTGTGTGAGGGCGAGGCCTGCGGCAATCGCGGCCGCGAGCAGCAGCTCGAGGCGGGCAAGCCAGTGGCCGGCCAACGTCGAGGTGTTGGCGAGAATGAGACCTCCCTTTGGGTCGAGCAGCAACCCTTTGCTGGTCGTATCGGCCGCCTGGCTGCCCGCCTGAAGGTCGTTTGGTCAGCGCGGCGGCATCCGGGCGCCGGCGTCGAGCCGGATGACCTCGCCGTTGAGGAGCGGGTTCTGGATCACGTGCTCGACGAGCGCCGCGAAGTCCTCGGCGGTGCCCAGCCGCTTCGGGAACACGTGGAGCTGTGCGAGGGCTTCCCGTAGCTCGGGAGGAGCGCCGGCCAGCATCGCCGTGTCCATGATGCCGGGGGCCACCGTCACCACCCTGATCCCGTAGCCCGCGAGGTCCCTGGCCAGCGGCAGCGTCAGGGCTGTCACAGCCCCCTTCGATGCCGAGTAAGCCGCCTGGCCGACCTGGCCCTCGTAGGCGGCAATCGACGCGACGTTGACCACCAGCCCCCGCTCGCCCTCCTCGTTCGGATCGTTGGCGGTCATGCGCGCCGCGCACTGCCGCACCACGTCGAAGAGGCCGATCAGGTTCACGTCGACGACGAACTCGAAGAGGTCCAGCGGAAACATGGTCCCGTCGCGGGCGACGACCCGGTGGGCGGGCGCCACGCCCGCTGCGTTGACGTTCACGTCGATGCGACCGAACGCCGCGGCCGCGGCCGCCACCGCGGATTCGACCTCAGCCGTCTCGCGCACGTCTGCAGGGGCGAAGACCGCGGCGTCTCCCAACTCTGCCGCCAGATCGGCCCCGGCCGACGTGGGGAGGTCGACGATCACCGCCTTGGCCCCCCGTCCCACGAGGCGCCGGACCGTGCCCGCCCCGAGCCCCGACGCCCCACCGGTGATCACCGCCACCGAACCTGCTACCTGCATGGATGCACCCGCCTGTCGGCCGAAACGTCAACCTAGCAACGATCAGCCGCGGGCCGGCCGCCGCCGGTGGGGCGCGCCATGCCGCTAGGTTTCCCGGCCGACGCCACCCGGGAAGGAACCGCACATGAGGAAGGCACGCATCGCCGTCCAGCTCCACCCCCAGCACGCCGAGTACGACGAGATTCGCAGGGCGGTGGTGAGGGCCGAGGAGCTGGGCGTGGACATCGTCTACAACTGGGACCACTTCTACCCGCTGTACGGCGAGCCGGAGGGCAAGCACTTCGAGTGCTGGACGATGCTGGCGTCGTGGGCCGAGGTCACCGAGCGGGTCGAGATCGGGCCGCTGGTGACCTGCAACTCGTACCGCAACCCCGACCTCCTCGCCGACATGGCCCGCACCGTCGACCACATCTCGGGCGGGCGGCTGATCCTCGGGCTGGGATCCGGCTGGTTCGAGAAGGACTACGAAGAGTACGGCTACGAGTTCGGAACGGCCGTCGGGAGGCTCCAGAACCTCGCCGCCAACATGCCCCGCTACGAAGACCGGCTGGCAAAGCTCAACCCGGCGCCGCTTCGCAAGATCCCGATCCTCATCGGAGGCATGGGGGAGAAGCTGACTCTTCGGATCACCGCCGAGCACGCCGACATCTGGCACGGCTTCTACAACCCCAAGGAGCCGGACGTGTACCCCCACAAGCAGCAGGTGCTGAACGAGTGGTGCGCCAAGAAGGGGCGCGACCCGGCGTCGATCGAGCGATCGGTGGGCGTCGACCCCAACCGGGTGGACCTGGGGGACGATCTGCTGGCGGCCGGCGCCCAGCAGATCACCCTGGGCCTCAACGGGCCTGACTACGACATGGGCCCGGTCGAGGAGTGGCTGGCCTGGGCCGACGGATAGCGGTCAGGGGCCCGGCGCGGTGAGGAGGTAGTCGTCGGCCTCGTCACTCCAGTCGAGCCCGATCAGGCCCCGATTCTCGGCATCCTTCACGAACTGGAGGAAGCTTCGGTAGCCGAACTTCTTCTCGCTGAAATCCGGCCGCCGCTTCCGCACCTGGTTCTTCAGGCCGCTCAGCACCGGCGGCCCCGACCGCGCTTGCGCCTCGACGACGACCGTCTGGAGCAGCGTGAACGCCTCGTCCTCGCCTCCGTGCTCGGGCAATGAGACCTCCGGGTCGCCTTTGGCGGGCCCTTCGCTCAGCTCGATGACCTTCCGCTCCTCGAGGTGGCGGAGCAGCTCGCCGAACGCCCGGAAGCCGTAGTCGGCCTCGCTGAAGGTGGGGTCCTTGCGGATCAGGGCCCGCTTCAGGCCCGACGCCAGCACCTCGCCGCTCGATCGCTGCAGGCCGGCCAAAGTCTGGACGACGAGAATCGCGAGCTGGTCGACGTCGGCGGCCTGCGGCTCGGCGGCGGGCGGTTCGTCGGCGGCCGGCTCGTCGGCGCGGACCCGCTCCCTGACGATGGTGTCGCGGGCCCGCTCGCCTCCGCGGCGACGGCCGCGACGCGACGGCACGTCCACCCCCTCCAGCCGGTCGTAGTAGAGGAACTCGTCGCAGGCCGGAGGGAGGAGCGTCGACGTCGAATCCTTGACACCGACGCCGATCACCCGCTTGTTCAGCTCCCGCAGCTTGTGGACGAGAGGGGTGAAGTCACTGTCGCCGGTGCAGATCACGAACGTGGTCACGTAGTCCCGCTCGAAGGCGAGCTCCAGAGCGTCGACGGCCATCTTGATGTCGGCGGCGTTCTTGCGGGTGGCGCCCATGCGCTGGGGGATCTCGATCAGCTCCACGTGGCTGTGGGTCAGCCGGCGCCGGTCGTCGTCGAACATCGACCAGTCGGCGTACGCCCGGCGCACCACGACCCGGCCCCGCTCGGCGAGGGCGTCGGCGATCGGCTTGAAATCGAACGCCATGCCGTTGAGGCTGTCGCGGGCGCCGATGGCGAGGTTCTCGTAGTCGAGGAACAGCGCGATGCGTTCTTCTTCTTGGTCCACGGCGCCAGCGTAGCTCGCAACGGCCGCTCCGCCGGTAGGCTTCCCCGACACCGAGGGGCCCATGACGTTCGAGATAAGGCCGGCACGACCCGACGAGCACGACGCGTTCCGCGCGGTGCTCGGCCATGCCTTCGGAGAGGATCCCCGGCCGGACGAGGCCGAGCACTTCGACGCGACCTTCGAGCCTGACCGCAGCTTCCCCGCGTTCGTCGGCGACGAGATGGTGGGCGCCGGAGGGACCTACTCGTTCCAGCTCACCGTGCCCGGCGCGGTCGTGCCGACCGGCGGCACGACGATGATCGGCGTCAAGCCCACGCACCGCCGGCGCGGGGTCTTGCGCGAGATGATGCGCTACCACCTCGACGAAGTGCGCGCCCGGGGCGAGCCGCTGGCCGCCCTGTGGGCGTCGGACAGCGCCATCTACGGGAGGTTCGGGTACGGGCCGGCGACGATCCGCCACGCCCTGACGGCGGACACCGAACAGGCCCGGTTCGCGGCCGAGCCGAGCGACAAGGGCGAGGTGCGGCTGCTGGACGTCGACGAGGCGCTGCCGGCGATGCAGCGTGTCCACCAGCAGGCGGCGTCTGCGCGGCCCGGCATGTTCGCCCGCAGCGAGACGTGGTGGCGCCACCACGTGCTCCACGACCCGGAGCACTGGCGCGACGGCGCTTCGGCCAGGCGCTACGCCGTGTACTCGGAGGACGGCGAGGCGCTCGGCTACGCCATGTACAGGGTCAAGCCGGATTGGAGCAGCAACCACGGCCGGGGCGACGTGCGGGTCGGCGAGATCGTGGCGCTGGCGCCGTCGGCCGGGGATGCGCTGTGGCGTTTCCTCTTCGGCATCGACCTCATGGCGAAGGTGAAGGCCTGGAACGTGCTGCCCGACGAGGCGCTGCCGTGGCGGCTCGTGAACCCGCGCCGGGTCAAGATCGAGCTCTCCGACGGCCTCTGGGTGCGCGTCGTCGACGTCCCGGCGGCCCTGGCCGCCCGCCGCTACCCGGTACCCGGCCGTCTGGTCATCTCGGTCGCCGACGACTTCTGCCCGTGGAACGGCGGCACCTGGGCGCTGGAGGGCGGACCGGACGGCGCCGGATGCGTCGCGTCGGACGAGCCGCCGGATTTGACGATGGCGGCGGACGACCTGGGGGCGCTCTACCTCGGAGGCGTGTCGCCGGCGTCGCTGGCCCGCGCCGGTCGCGTCGCCGGCAGTGCGGACGCCGTGGAGCGGGCCCGCCAGATGTTCGCGTGGCACGTCCCGCCGTGGTGTCCGGAGGTGTTCTGACCGGGGCGGCGACCGCGCCCCCTCGCTAGCGGGGGGAGAACCAGGGATGGGCACCGAACTGGTTTCGCTCCACGGGCCGCCCCGTGGTCACGCGGTATTCGATGCCCCCGAGCACCGCCCGCAGGTAGCGGCGCAGCATGGGGGCCACCAGGGCCCGCCCGAGGATGGGCCGCACGGCGCCCGGGACGCCGCTCAACATGCGCGGCGTGATCTCGATCGTCAGCGCCGATCCGCTCCCGTCGGAGGCCAGCCGCCACCCGACCTGCGCCACCGGGCCGCCGGCGTCCGTAACGTCGATGTCGAACCCGGCGCCTTCCTGCCACCCGGTGAACGTCCGGGTGATCACCCGCCCGTTGTGGTACTCGACCCGGTCGACCGAGCCCGGCCCCGGCCAGCGGTCGACCGGATTCGCGGCGCAGAACGGGTGGGTGTCCGCCAGCGACCCCGGAGCCGCGATGACCTCCCACACGGCGTCCGGCGAAGCGGCGATGCGCTGGGTGTGCGAGACGGGCCGGCCGGACATACCGGCCAACATAGCCCCGCCGCCCGGCAGAGCCGGCGGCGCCGGGAACGGCCGGCCGCCCTGAAATCGGACGCCCGGGTCCGATATCGTGCGTCCCGTCTCCGGCGAGAGGTGCCCTGATGACGTACGAGAAGATCTATGCACGGTCCCTCGCCGACCCCGAGGGCTTCTGGGCCGAGGCGGCGTCGCTGATCGACTGGTACGACCCTCCGTCGAGGATCCTCGACGACCGCGCCGCCCCTCTCTTCCGCTGGTACCAGGGTGGCACGCTCAATACCTGCCACAACGCTCTCGATCGCCACGCCGACGGGGAGCGGGCCGGCCAGCTCGCCCTCGTCTACGACAGCCCGGTGACCGGCACCGTCCGCACGTATACCTACGCCGAGCTGCGCGACGACGTCGCCCGCCTCGCCGGGGCGCTGGCGTCACTGGGGATCGGCAAGGGCGACCGGGTGATCATCTACATGCCGATGATCCCCGAGGCCGTGAAGGCGATGCTGGCATGCGCCCGCATCGGGGCGGTGCACTCGGTGGTGTTCGGGGGATTCGCCGCCAACGAGCTCGCCACCCGCATCGACGACGCCCGGCCCAAGGCGATCCTGTCGGCGTCGTGCGGCATCGAGCCGGCCCGCATCGTCGAGTACAAGCCGCTCATCGACGCCGCCTGCGAGATTGCCACCCACCAGCCGGAGACGGTCGTGGTGCTGCAGCGGCCCCAGGCCCGGGCCGGGATGCGGCCGGGCCGTGACGTCGACTGGTCCGAGCTGGTCGCCGGCGCCGCGCCGGTGGGCTGCGTGCCGGTGGCTGCCACCGATCCGCTGTACGTCCTCTACACGTCGGGCACCACGGGACAGCCCAAGGGCGTGGTGCGCGACAACGGCGGGCACGCGGTGGCCCTGGCGTGGTCGATGAAGAACCTGTACGGCGTGGATCCGGGCGAGGTGTACTGGGCGGCTTCGGACGTGGGCTGGGTCGTCGGTCACTCGTACATCGTCTACGGCCCATTGATCCACGGCTGCACCAGCATCCTGTACGAGGGCAAGCCGGTCGGTACTCCCGACCCGGGCGCGTTCTGGCGGGTGATCTCCCAGCACGGCGTCTCGGTCTTGTTCACGGCTCCGACCGCGTTCCGCGCCATCAAGCGCGACGATCCGGAGGCCCGCCATCTCGAGCGCGGGGCGATCGTCGTGAAGCTGCCGCTGCCACCGGGCACGCTGCCGACGCTGTGGAACGCCGACGACCGGTACGTCGAGTCCTACCTGAGCCGCTTCCCTGGCTACTACCTGACCGCCGACGCCGGCTTTCGTGACGGCGACGGTTACTTCCACATCATGAGCCGCATCGACGACATCATCAACGTGGCCGGCCACCGGCTGTCGACGGCGCCGACCGCGCCGCCGAGGAGCTCCAGGCCGAGCTGGTGGCGATGGTGCGGGAGGGCATCGGGCCGGTGGCGTCGTTCAAGCGGGCGATCGAGGTCTCCCGGCTCCCCAAGACCCGGTCCGGCAAGATTCTCAGGGGCACGATGCGCAGCATCGCCGACGGCCGGGAGTGGACGCTGCCGGCGACGATCGACGACCCGGCCATCCTCGACGAGATCGCCGCGGCGCTGGCAGCCCTGCGGGCCCATTGAGCGGCGCCGCTAGGCCTTCTCCACCGGATCGCCGCGGCGCACGATGCCCGGCTCCACGACCTTGGCGTTGATGCCCCGCAGGTTGAGCTCGCGGCCGACGTCCGAGTTGACGAACCGGTGGGCGGCGGCGCCGAAGCGGCGCACGAACTTGCCGCAGCCGGTGTGCGGCTCGGCGCTGACCTCGACGATCGCCGCGCCGAGGCGGAGCCGGGTCCCGGGCGGGAGGTTGGCTCCGGAGATGTCGAGGTCGACGTAGAACTGATCGCCGGCCAGCGGCCACCGATCCTTGCTCCCGGCCATGAGCGCGATCGCCCTGGCGTTCATGATCGTTACCTGGGTCTCCAGGTACGGGCCCCGCTCGGGGTTGCGGCGAAACCCCCGGGCCCGCCAGTCGTCGCCCACCAGCCCCGCTTCGAGGTCGAGCGTCGCCTCCTCGAGCACCTCGCGCTCCTCCTCGGCCGGGCGCCGGGCGATCATCTCGACGGTGCCGCGATCGGCGGGCGCCTCGCGGATGTGGGAGACGCCGGCCAGCAGCTCCGCCTCGGTGCGGTGGCGGTTCATCCAACCAGTATCGCGCACCGCGGCCGGGCGGCGCCCCGACCACCGGCGCCGGCGGTCTCAGGTCAGCCGGAACGGCGGGTACTCGTCAGTGATCAGCAGGAAGGCGTAGGCGTCGACCCGCAGGCCCCAGCGCAGCACGCCCTCGAGGTAGTCGAAGATGCCCCGCGGGTACCGCCCCGTGAACAGCACCGCGAACCAGGCGCCGATGACGGCCAGCAGGGCCCCGATCCCGAGGAACACCAGCACCACGTAGTGCGGGATGGCCAGCAGCCACTTGACCAGCGGCAGCCAGCGGTTCAGCTCGTTCTTGGCGTCCGGGTAGTCCAGCTCCAGATGGACGTACTGCTCCTCGTCGGTAGACGGGTAGGCGTCGGACATCAGCGCCAGGTAGGCGCCGACTCTGGTGGACAGCCGGGTGACCTCCAGGTTGAAGTCGAACCACCAGCGCGGGTACTTCTGCCGGAACAGGACCATCAGCAGCACCGGGAAGAACAGGAGCGAGGAGCCCCAGGTCCCCTGGGTGCCCCCGATGAGCCCGACGACGACCAGGATGGGGATGGCGTAGAAGATCCGCAGCCCGGTGGACAGGCGGTCGAGGGGCCGGTCCGGGTAGTCGATGCGGAGACGGGCGGCGTAGTCCGATGCGGTGGCAGTGGTCACGATTCCTCCCTCGAGTCGCACCTTCCAACGTATCGCAGAGGCAGCGAGGGCGCTACGGGCGGACGGCCCGATGCCCAGGGCCGGGAGTCCGAGTCTCGCGCGCCGGCCTCGCGGGTACGGGCCGCGTCCCGCTCCCCACGAGCAACGCCCGGCTGGGTCGCGGGCTCCCCTGGCAGCCGTCGCGCCGGATGACGAACGGCCCTAGCGGTCCGCGCGCCCGGGAGTCACAGTGGACGCGAGGTTGGGGGGCAGGGCCAAGGCGCTCGGCCCGCGTCGGGTGCCATGACGAGGCAGGGAGGAAGGCATGCAGAAGCTGTTGGCCACATTGGTGGTGGGATTGCTGGTTGGAGTCCTGGCAGTCCCGGTCGGGGCGACGCCGCCGGCCGAAGTCCACATCGAGGTCGCAACGTCGCTCTTGGGCGACCCGAGCCCGTTCGTGGCGTCGGGCCCCGCCGTCGATCACGGCTTGCTCTGTGCGACCGGGATCGTCGTCGATGCCTCCGGCAAAGTCAGCGGGAACTCCCCGCGGGGGTTCAACTTCCAGGGGGTGAAGCACTTCATGTGCGATGACGGATCCGGTGAGTTCTTCGTGAACCTCCAGGCCCGCATCGACTTCCGGAAGGGCGTCACCTTCAACTGGAACGTCTTGCGGGGCACCGGCGACTACCAGCGGCTCCACGGAGCCGGGTCCGGCGACGGGCTGCCGCTCTGCGGCCCGGACTGTGTACTCGACGTCTACCACGGCGGGATCCACGTCGACTGACGGCCCGCCGGCTCCCACCCGGTCCGGAAGCGGGGCCGGGTGGGAACGCGTGTGGCGCAGTTCCCCGAAAGTTCACCACCCGTTCCGATCTGCGCAAGATCGGCGTGCGATGGTGGCGCGGCGCGACAGAAAGGACGCAGCATGCGACGCTTCGCGACGATCGGGGCGGTGTTCGCCCTGATGATGGCAGTGGCCGCCCCGGCGGTCGCCGGCGGCCCGCCGCCGCGGGACGAGGACGGCAACCGAGTCCGCGTGATCGTGTACGTCGAGAGCCAGGGGCTGTTCTACGAGTCGATCGTCGGGCCCAGCCTCCCGGCCAACGGTCCGTTCCAGGAGCTCCGGCCGGGCGAAGGCCCGGGCGGCACGCTGGCGACCGACTTCGGCCCGGGCGACAAGGGCTACGTCGGCGGCAGGTGGTGGGTCGACGCCAACGGCAGCGGCGAGATGGACGACGGGGACGCGTTCTTCTCGTGCCCGCTGCTCGGCAAGGGGTCGGCGCACCCGCCTGACTGAGGCCAGACCCGTTCGAGAACCGGCCGCCCGGCGCTCCGGCGCCGCGGCGGCCGGTCGCGTTCGGCCCGGCTACGCGGTCTCCCGCCCTTGCTCCTCGGCCTCCGCCGTCCGCACCTGCAGGTACTCGTTCATGCCGTACCAGCGGTGGGCGCGGAGATGCCGGGGCGGCACGTGACGCTCGGCAACCGCGCCGGAGACGATCTCCGGGCGGTCGACGCGATACGTGCCACCCTCGTGCACGATGGTGGCCGACCCCGCGGCGAGGACGTTCTTCAGCCAGTCGGAGGCGGTTCCGTACGGAAGCGGGATCACAAACCCGTCGCCCGTCGGCAACGCCTGGACCGGCGTCTCGTACGGCGTGCCCGTCGTCCGGCCGCGATGCCGGACGACCGACGCGTAGGCGCCCGGCCGGCCGGCCGTCTCCATCTGGCGCGGGTTCACCACCGCGCGGTTCATGCGGCGGACGGCGTCCTGCACCGGCCGGAACTTGGCCCGCATCGCCAGGGTGAACAGACCCCAGAAGGCGGCCAGCAACGCGACCAACCCGACGGCGCACCTCGCAACCCGCTTCGACATCGGCACCTCCTCGCCTGCTTTCCAGAGGCTGGCACGGGCGCGGCGGTGGCGACAGAGGCAAGCGGCCCTACGGCGAATGAGCCATTCCGGCCCGCGTCCGGGCCGTCTGCCCCTAGGCAACGGCCACTCCCCGGTCTATGCAGAGCGTGAGGGCAGATGGGCGTGAAGCAATCGCACGTTCCCGGGTAGGAGGAGTCCGTCATGTCGAGGCGCAGGGTCTTTGTCGGTGTGGTCGGGGCCGCCGTGGCCGCGGCCATCGCACTCGTGCCGGTGCCGACGGCCGGCCAGCCCGCTCCCAACGGAATCGTGGATCCGGCTCCCTTCGTGTGGACGGATGCCGGCGACCACTACGTGGGGGTGCTGGAGTACGGGCTGGCGACGTTCATGATCGACGGCAAGACGTTGACGACCCGGGCGTACCGCCAGGCGGGCGGCGAGTTCTCGATTCCGGGCCCGACCATCTACATGGAGCCCGGGAACAAGTACGTGCTGCGGTTCCACAACCTGCTCGACTACGAGCCGCCGAGCCCGGCGCACAACGACTTCAAGGATCCCAACATCACCAACGTGCACACCCACGGGCTGCACATCTCCGGGGAGTCGCCGGGCGACGACGTCACCCGCATGTTCGAGGGCGGCAAGGGCGGCGACTACGTGTACGACATTCCCGCCGACCACATGGGGGGCACGTTCTGGTACCACGCCCACCATCACGGCTCGACGTTCCTGCAGGTGTCCACCGGCGGCTTCGGGCTCATCATCATCGGGGACGCCAACGACGGGATTCCGGCCAACGTGGCCGCCATGGCGGAGCGGCATATCGTCATCGGCTACCTGGACACCAACGCCGCCGGCACCGGCGGCGACACGCTGGTGTCGGGCACGCTGCCGGCGGGGTGGACGGTCAACGGCGAGCGGGGCGGCGAGATCATCGTGCCGCCGGACACCTGGCAGCACTGGCGGGTGCTGCTGGCCGACCGCGACGCCCGCACCAAGGACGTGATCGTCGGCGCCAACTGCGAGGTGATGCTGCTGGCCCGCGACGGGGTGTGGCGCACGGTGGCCCCGAAGGACCTTCCCGAGCGCACCGTGAACATGACCGGCGCCTCCCGCGCCGACCTGGCGGTGCGCTGCAGCG
>CAYGCW010000007.1:0-18512 GCA_964348465.1 uncultured Acidimicrobiia bacterium
CCGCTCTTCGTCCCCGAATCCGAGAGCTGACCCACCATGAGAGTTGACCCCAACTCGGTCATCAACGACATCCCCGCCGGGCCCGGAGCCGCCGCCCCGGTCCCGAGAGTCTTCCACCGCATCGACGACCTCGCTCACAACATGTGGTGGTCGTGGGACTCCGGCGCCCAGAAATTGTGGAGCCGGCTCCGGCCCCGCCGCTGGAGCGAGAACCGCAACCCGCTCAGCCTGCTCCAGGGCATCGATGCCGAGACCTGGGAGGCGCTCGCCGCCGACGGCAGCTTCATCGACGACTACGAAGAGGTCGTCCGCCGCTTCGACGCCTACCTGACCGGCAAGGGAACCTGGTATTCGGCGTTGCCGAAGAAACTCCCGGGCCCGATCGCGTATTTGTGCGCGGAGTACGGCGTCCACCACACGCTGCCGTTCTACTCCGGAGGCCTCGGCGTGCTGGCGGGCGACCACGCCAAAGGGGCGTCCGACCTCGGCTTGCCGTTCGTGGGTGTCGGACTGCTCTACCGGCGGGGCTACTTCCACCAGACCGTCGACCCTGACGGCAACCAGCAACACCACTACCTCCGGCTCGAGATGACTCGCCGGCCGTTCCGGGAGGTGCTCGACCGCGGGGGGCGGCCATTGCGGGTCACGGTGGAGCTCCCCGACCGCGAGGTGGCGGTGCGGGCCTACCGGATCGACGTCGGTCGAGTCCCGCTGCTGTTGCTGGATACCTACCTGGCAGAGAACGACCCTGCCGACCGGCCGATCACCTCCATCCTCTACGTGCGCGGCCGCGAGATGCGGTTCGCACAGGAGCTGGTGCTCGGAGTGGGCGGCGTGCGGGTTCTCGACGAGCTCGGCATCGAGCCTGCCGTGTGGCACGTGAACGAGGGTCACGCCGCGCTCAGCCTCCTGGAGCGCCTCTCCCGGGCCATCGAGTCGGGCCTCGAGCCGGACGCTGCCGCCAAGAGCGTGCAGCGCAACACGCTGTTCACGCTGCACACGCCCGTGCCGGCCGGCAACGAAGTGTTCGACCTGGCTCTCGCCGAGCGCTACGTCAACGGGACCTTGCCCGGCATCCCCGAAGAGTCCCTGGCCGACTTCGGCCGAGCCAGGGAGGGCGAAGAGGGGAGCTTCGACATGGGAGCGCTGGCCATCCGCCTGTCCTCGATCACCAACGGGGTGTCGCAACGCCACGGCGAGGTCGTCACCCACTCGTGGGCCCACCTCATCGGCAAGGACGCCGAGTCGGTCACGAACGGCGTCCACACCCCCACCTGGGTGGGGCGCAGCATCGCCCGCCTCTTCGAGAAGGCGGTCGGGCCCGGCTGGGTGGACCGCCTCACCGAGCCCGAAGCATGGCAGGCGATCCTGGACCTGCCCGACGAGGACGTGTGGACCGCCCACCAGAGCCAGAAGGAGCTGCTGCTTCGCCGCTTGCGCGGCCGCCTCCGCGAGCAGTGGGCTCGGCACGGTGCCAGCCCCGACCTGCTGCGCCAGGTCGACCACCAGCTCCCGTCGGATCGGCTCACGATGGTGTTCGCGCGCCGCTTCGCGACGTACAAGCGGGCCGGGCTCCTCTTCTCCGACCCCGGCCGGGCCCGGGCGCTGCTGACGAACCCGGACCGGCCCGCCCAGGTGATCTTCACGGGCAAGGCGCACCCTGCCGACCGCGAGGGCCAAGGGCTGATCCGGTGGGTCGCCGAGCTGGCCAGGTCGGGCGAGTTCGGTGGGCACGTCTTCTTCATCGAGGACTACGACATGCAGCTCGGCGCCTGGCTGGTGGCCGGCGCCGACCTCTGGCTCAACAACCCGCGCCCACCCATGGAGGCGAGCGGCACATCGGGCATGAAGGCGGCGCTCAACGGCGGGCTCAATCTGAGCGTCCTCGACGGCTGGTGGCTGGAGGGCCACACCGGCGACGAGGGGTGGGGCTACGGCAGGGACCCCGACTCGGACGCCGCCGACGCCGGGACCCTGCACCACTTGCTCGAAGCCGAGGTGCTGCCCGCCTACTACGACCGTGACGAAGACGGCCTGCCCCGCCGCTGGATCCGGATGATGAAGCAGGCGATCGCCTCCGTGACCCCGGCGTTCTCGGCGCATCGCATGGTCAGCGAGTACTACGAGAAGGCCTACCGGCCGCTCGGGAGCTGAGGGCTCACAGCAGCTCGAGGGCGCGCCGGATGCCGCGCACGGCCTGAGAGATGCGGTGCTCGTTCTCGACGAGCGCGAACCGGACGTGGCCGTCTCCCGACGGGCCGAAGCCGATCCCGGGGCTCACCGCGACCTTGGCCTCCCTGAGCAACTGCTTGGCGAACTCGAGCGACCCCAGGTCGGCGTATGGACGGGGGATCTCCGCCCACACGAACATCGTGCCCTCCGGCTTCGGGACCTTCCACCCGGCACGGCTCAGGCCGTCGACGAGCACGTCGCGCCGCTTCTGATAGACGGCCGACACCGTGCCCGGGTAGTCGTCGCACTCGTTGAGGGCGATGATCGACGCGATCTGGATCGGCTGAAACGTGCCGTAGTCGAGGTACGACTTCAGCTTGCCGAGCGCCCCGACCATCTCCGCGTTGCCGACGACGAAGCCGACCCGCCAGCCGGCCATCGAGTGGCTCTTCGAGAGGCTGTAGATCTCCACGCCGACCTCATGGGCAGCCTCGACCTGGAGCAGCGAGGGAGGATCGTAGCCATCGAACACGATGTCGGCGTAGGCGAGGTCGTGCACGATCATCACGTCGTTCTCACGAGCGAACCCGACCAGACGCTCGAAGAAGTCCAGGTCGACGCATGCCGTGGTCGGATTGTGTGGGAACGACACGACGACGACGCGCGGCCGCGGCCACGACTCCCGGAACACCGTTTGCATCCGCCCGAAGAAGTCGGCGTCGAGGGACAGTGGCACGCTGCGCACCTCGGCACCGGCCAGCACCGGGGCATAGATGTGGATGGGGTAGGACGGCTCGGGAACCAGGGCAACATCTCCCGGCTGCACGAGCGTCCACATCAGGTGAGAGAGACCCTCTTTGGCGCCGATCGTGTTGATGACCTGGGTCTCCGGATCGAGCGTCACCCCGAACCTGCGCTGGTAGCGGTCGGCCACTGCCTTGCGCAGATTGGGGATCCCCCGGGACGCGGAGTAGCGGTGGTTACGCGGGTTGCGGGCCGCTTCGATCAGCTTGTCGACGACCCGCGGCGGGCTGGGGACGTCGGGATTGCCGAACCCGAGGTCGACGATGTCCTCGCCGGCGCGCCTTGCCTCGATCTTCAGGGCGTTGACCTCGGCGAAGACGTACGGCGGCAGGTTCTCGATGCGGCGGAACTTCACGAGGGCCTCCTGGCGACGCAGTCAGGTTAGCGGTGAGGGGTCCGGGCACCGGTGATCGATCCCGACCGGGCGCGATGGGCCGGGCGGGCGGCGCCCGGGCTGCCGGGAATCAGCCCCACCGCTCCCGGTGGCGCACCTCCAGGCCACCGAACAGTACCAACGCGTTGACGTGCATCTCCGGTCCGCTGCCTTCCGCCACCCGGCGGGTGGTGTTGTCCCAGCCGCCGAAGATCGGCAGCCCCGTTATCGAAACCCTCCAGCCGTCGGGCACGATCACGTCGATGCCCGCGAACGCCACGGTGGCGCTGAGGCGGACCCCGCCGGGAACCGGCTCCGACCCGGACAGGTCGAGCTCCCCGTGGCCGAAGAAGGCGCTCACCGCCCCGGTGCGCAACGGGCCCGGCCCATGGGCGAGTTTGCGGGACGAGAAGGCCGCCACCAACCCGACCTCGTCGCCCGCCCGGGAGCGGCGCCGGCGGGCCGGCCGGCCGAAGATGACCCAGAGGCCGGCGCCGATCACGACCAGCGGCCAGCCGACCCGGCCCAAGCCACCGCCGAACACGCCGGTCGTCGATGCGAGCAGGACGAGGCCGACGCCGACGACGACGGCCGAGCCGACCGTGGGCCTGCGATCGGCGAGCCACTGGAGGGCACCGAGGGCGACGACGAGCACCGGCCACCAGTCGGCGAGCAGGTTTCCGGCGCCGACGCCGGCGGCCTGGGCCGCCAGCACCACCACCCCCACGAGCAGCAGGACCATCCCGAGCACGGCGCGACCGCTCACGACGTGGCGCAGGCTCTCAACCGAACATGCGCCGCACGGCGCGGCGGACGGAACGGGGCACCAGGTCCGCTCCCCATTCGACGACGGCATCGACGGTCTCCAGCGCCTCCGGCGGCCCGTCCCAGAGCTCCGCCACCACCTCCGGTCCGGCGGCATCCATCAGCATGCGCAGCGCCAAGGCGAGGACGAGGACGTCGTCGGCCTGTCCGAGGCCGGGGATGGCGTCGGGCACGATGTCCACGGGGGAAACCACGTAGGCCAGCGCACCGAGGGCGAACACCCGCCGGCGGACGGGTACCCGCCCGTCCCTGACGAGCCGGTAGGCGAGCTTCACGAACGCCGGCAGCGACGCCGCCAGCTTGCGGACCGGCTCGGCACGCCGGACCTCGACGGTCTCCTGTGCAGTCGGCACCGGGAGGTATGAGACGTCGTCGGCACCGGTGTCGCCATCCATGACGCGATGCTAGACCGGCCTTCTCGCGATCCCCGTGCGCCGCCGCCGGCTGCTCACTTTCCCGAGCGCGACCCCCGGCTGCGCCCACCACTCCCCGGCTGGCGACCCGTCGACGAGCCGCGGCTCTTGCCCGCCGCGCCGTCCCGGGCGCCCCGGGGATCGGTCGCCGCGCGTCGCTTCGACGTCGATTTGCCCGCGCTTCGTCGATCCGACGACGAACGCCGCCTCGACGCCGACGCCCCCGAGCTCCGATCCGACGACGTGCGCCGCCGTGATGCCGACGTCCCCGAGCTCCGGACGGTGGACCGGCTCCTGCGCTCGGACGTCCGTTCGCCGGCGAGACCGGAGCGCTCGGCGAGGCGACGCGTCCGCTCTCTGATGCGGAACCGCAGGCTGACCTCCCGCCAGGCCGAGAGCCCGGCGCCGACCAGACCGGCGTCGGCCCCGAACTCGGACGGCAGGATCGGGGTCGTTGGCCGATACTCGGCGGCATAGAGACGCCGGCGGGCCACGCGCCGGGCGGGGACGAGGAACTCGTCCACGACGGAGCCGAGGCCGCCGCCGACGATGATGACCTCCGGGTCGAATGCCGCCACCAGGTTGGCGAGGCCGACGCCGAGCCAGCCCGCTACCTCCTCCAGTAGCGCCTGGGCGGCCCCGTCGCCCTGGCGGGCGGCCTCCGTGACGTGCTCGCCCCGTGGCTCGTCGCCCCCGGCCAGGCGGGCGATGGCGCCCTCGGGGTGAGCCTCTACCTCCGTCTGCGCCAGCCGGGCCAGCGCCGTCCCGCTGGCGAGCGTCTCCCAGCAGCCGCGGTTCCCGCAGGGGCAGCCGGCACCCTCGACGTGCACTTGCATGTGCCCGATCTCCCCGGCGAAGGAGCGTCCCCGCCAGATCTCGCCGTCCACGACGAAGCCGCCGCCGATCCCGGTGCCGACGGTGACGAGGATTCCATGGTCGTAGCCGCGGGCCGCGCCCAACTCGAACTCGGCCAGCGCGGCGACGTTGGCGTCGTGATCGACGACCACCGGCACCGCCAAGTCCTCGCCGAGCAACGTCCGCAGGTCCACCTGGCCGCCTTCGACGTGCGGTACCCACGTCAGCACGCCCTCCGGCCACCGGACCAGGCCGGCCACGCCGGCGCCCACCGCGATCACGTCCCGATCCCAGACCTTGCGCACTGCGGCGATGGCGGCGTCGGCCAGCTCGGTGGCGACGCGCGGCGTCGGGAGCGTCGCCCGGTCGAGCATCTGGAAGTCGTCGTCGAATCGGGCGGCGGCGATCTTGGTGCCGCCGATGTCGACGCCGACGGTGCTGGTCGGCACGGGACTCCTCGGTTTGAGCGCTGCCTTACAGGCTAGGGACCGCCGCTCGCACCCGCGCCGGTCACTCCTCGTCGTCCGGTTCGAGCGTGATCCGCTGCGGGCGGCCCTGTGCGTTGTCCTCCGGCTCGGCGCCCGCCTTGCGGAGCTCCTCGAGGAAGGCACCGACGCCGGCGAGCACCTCCCACCCTGCCTTGATCATGTGATAGCCGGCGCGCCGCATGCCGGCCCGGGCCGCGGCCCGCAAGTCGGGGCCGTCGGCGGGCGGCTCACCCGGCATCGTCGGTCCCGAACGTCACCCGCAACTCGCCGGAGGCGAGCCGGGCCCTTCGCACGTGACGCCGCTTCAGGGAGTCGGGCAGCACGAACGACCGGCGGTACGGTCCGACGGTGATGTACAGCTCGTCGCCGTGGCGCATGACGTCGACGTCGGCCCTCTCCACGAAGGGCACCTTGATGACGAGCACGACCTGGTCGTCTTCGTCCTCCACTCGGAACGGCCTGCCGAACGCCAGCCGCGACGTCGGGTCGGCCTCGCCGTAAAGCTCCTCGCCCACCAGCCGGAGGCGATCGACTCCGACCATCTCCTCGTCGAAGAGCCGCAGCCGTCGCACGTCGACATCGGCGAATCCGGCCTCCACCTCGGCCAGGTGCTCCTCCTGGATCTCCTGCCAACGCTTGAAGTATGGGTCGGTGATGGAGTCGGGCAGGACCCGGTTGACGATCGCGGCGTCGACGGCGTAGCCGAACAGGCCCAGATACGTGTAGGTGCGCCGGGCCTCGGCGATCACCATCTTCTCGGGGTTCATGACCAGGCGAACGCTGGTGATCTCCGGATCGGCGAGCAGGTCGCGGATGCCGTTGAGGCGCCCGTAGAAGTCCTCCGCGGCCTGGAAGACGTCGTCCCGCGCGATCGGCAGCGACGTCACCTTGCTCAGCACCGGCCGCACGGCCTTGACGACCTTGCGCTCCATCGGGAAGATCTTCTCCATGTACCAGCTGAGCACCTCCGGCAGGCTGAGCAGGCGCAAGGTCTCGGCGGTGGGCGCGCAGTCGACCACGAGCAGGTCGTAGGCATTCGACCGAGCGTGGTCCCGCACCTCGGCGAGCGCGAAGATCTCGTCCATCCCGGGGAACACGGACAGCTCCTCGGCTTCGATCCCCTGGAGGCCGCTCCAGTCGAACAGCTCGATGAGGTAGTCGCGCACCTTTCCCCACGATTCGTCCAGCCGTTCCTGCGAGTCGATCTGCTGGCCCCACAGCCGATCGGCCAACCCGGAAGGGCCGTCGCCGATGGGGAGGTCGAACGCGTCGGCGAGACTGTGAGCCGGGTCGGTCGACATCACCAGCGTCCGGTACCCGCGTTCGGCGGCGCGGAGCCCAGTGGCGGCGGCGACGGTCGTCTTGCCGACCCCGCCCTTGCCCGTCACCAGGAGGATGCGCATCAGGCCTCCGCGGCGGCGGCCTCGGCCTGTCTCTTCAATTCCCGCAGCGCAGTGCCGACGATCTGCTTCTCGGCCTGTTTGCGGAGGAAGCCGGGGAGGCTGAACGCGGGCTCGACCCGGAGCGCGTAGACGATCTCGGTGCCACCGTCCTCCAGCTCATTGAACTCGTAGCGCCCGTCGAGCGAGTTCAGGTCGTCGTTGGGCTCCGCCGTCCACTCGAAACCGGAGGGGGGGTCCCACGTGTACGTCAGTTCGTAGGAGATCTGCCTGATCATGATGTCGACGTGCATGCGGACCCGGGCCGGGAGGCCGCCGTCGCCCAATTCGAGCACCTCGACGTCCTTGACTGCGGACGCCCAGTTGGGGTACGAAGCGATGTCCGAGGCCACGGCGAATACCTGCTCGGGCGACGCCGAGGTCTCGATGCTGCGCACCGTTCGTTCCATCACTTTGGCATTCCTCCGAGTCGTTCGCCCGGTTCAGGGTAGCGACCGGGCTGCCGTGAGAGAGCCGAAGTAGCGGCGGTACCGGACCCGCTGCCCCGGGTCGGGATGCGCCGCCCAGAAGGCATCGAGGCCCGCCTGCAGCTCATCGGGTGGAACCAGCTGCAGCGTGCTGACGAAGCCGTTCTCTACGGCCGCCGTCCAGGCCCCGGCGCTCGTCACCACCCACTCGACTTCGGTGGCTTCGGCGGGCTGCTCGAAGCCGGCCTCGGGAAGCAGGTCCGCCACGTCGCCGAGGTCGGGGAAGCGCGCCACGTCGATCGTGACGATCGACGGGAACCACTTCCCGAGGTGTGAATAGCCACCCGGGCCGAGCACCCAAGACCAGATCACCAGGAGGCCGCCGGGCCGCAGCACCCGGGCAGCCTCGGCGATCGCCGCCCGCCAGTCGCAGTGGTGAATGGACATGTGGAAGTAGGCGAGCGACGCAGTTGCGGAGCGGATCGGGAGGTGCTCTGCCCGGCCCCGGATCGCCGGAACGCGGCCGTGGGCGGCGGCGGACATCGCCACGGAGGGGTCGATGACGACGGCCCGGGCACCCGCCGCATCCCAGGTCTCAGCATGCTCGCCGCGCCCGCCGCCGATGTCGAGGGCGAAGTCGCCGCGATGGGCGCCGGCCGCCTGCCAGGCGCGGGCGGCGCGGCGGCGGGCGGCAGCGCTGGTGGGCCGGTGCCGGTACCCGGCGGCGAGGGCTTCGAGGTCGACCTCAGGCATGTACGACGGGCCGGCCCGTCGCCCGGAAGTAGCCGACGTTGACACAGGTCGTCACGCCGACCCGCCAGGTGGTGGCTTGCGGCTGGTGGATGTCGCCGAAATAGTGCCGTCGAGGCTGGTGGCGCAGCAGGTAGTCCAGCACCGGCTCTGACCCCTTTTGGCGGCCGCCGATCACGTCCTGGGAGAGGGCCGGCACGGCGGGCGGGACGTGGGTGCAGAGCACGTCGACGGGTCCGAGGCGGTCGAGCTTGCCGGCCATCTCCCGATCGCCCACCTCGCCGGGAACGCCGAGCGGCGACTTGGTTCCCCCGCCGGCGAAGCCGAACCGCGTGCCCTCGACGTCGACGACCTCCTCGTCGACGAATCGGGCACCGTCAGGCAGGTGGCGTCGGAGCAGGTCGAGCCGGTCGACGTTGCCGTAGGTCACGTAGGCCTCGGCGCCGGCGAGCGCTCCGCAGATGTCCTCGTAGGCGGCGTCGATCAGCTCGGTGTACCGGGCCCGCAGCTCGTCTTCGCGTCCCGCCGAGTAGCTGCGCCACACCGCGCCGGCACCTTGGTAGTCGCCGGCCGTCCGCAGACGAACCATCTCCCGCACCCGGTCCTCCCCCATCACCTCGGTGACGATCCCCTGACAGTCGCGGTAATCGATGAAGTTGATGAGGTCGCCCAGCACCAGCAGCGGCCCCGGCTCCGCAGCCACCTTGCGGAGGGCCGCGACGGCACCGTGCACGTCGGCGATCAATCGGATCACTGGCACGTCCCGGGGCTGCGAGTCACGACGGCCAGCGTACCGGGCCTCAGGCCCCGCAGGAGCCAACCGCCGCCTGCGCCGCGCCGATCTCTGCGGCCGTCTCGTCGTGGCGCTCGCGGCCGGCGGCGGCGATGAGGGCGGCCCGAGCCTGTGGGCCTCCGAGCCGCCCGAGCGCCCAGGCGGCGTGGAGACGCAGGAGCCAGTCGGGATGGCCCAGGTAGCCGGCCGCGATCTGAGCCGCCTGCGGGCCGCCGGCGTTGCCGAGCGCGACGAGCGCGTTGCGACGCAAGTAGCGCGCCTGCCGGCGGGGGATGTAGAAGTGGGCGTATTCGGAGAGGAGGGTCGCGTCGTCTGCGGCGAGAAGGGCGACGAGCTTCACCCGGCCGGCGCGGACCGGCACGGCGGCGATCAAGCGGTTCCCCGGCGGACAGGCATCGAGACAGTCGTCGCAACCGTAGACGCGATCGCCCATGAGCTCCCGGTACTGCTTCGGAATGACGCCGGGCGTTTGGGCCCAGTAGGCGAGGCAGCGGCGGGCGTCGAGCACGCCGGGCGCGATCAAGGCCTCGGTCGGGCAGGCCGGCAGGCATGCGGAGCAGGTGCCGCAGTCCCGCTGCATGGGGGCGGTGGTGGGGAGCGCGGCGTCGGTGACCACGGAGCCGAGCAGCAGCCAGGGACCGTAGCGGGGGGCGAGGACCATCGTGTTCTTCCCCCACCACCCCACTCCGGCGCGCACCGCGGCGGCGCGGTCGACGAGGCGATTGTCGTCTACGAGCACCTCGGCGCGATGGCCTTCGGCCCGCAGCAGGGCGGCGATGCCGTCCAGGGCCGCCCGAAGCCCCCGATAGTGGTCGGCGGTGGCGAAGCGGGCGATGCGCCCGGTGTTGGGCCGAGGCGGCCCGGGACTGCCTGCGTCGTCCGCGTAGGACCAGGCGCCCACCACGAGTCGCTCGGCCCAAGGGAAGGAGTGACGGACGTCGGTGGACCCGGCGGGATCGACGAACGTGAACCTCAGCTTCCCGGCCAGCCCCTGAGTCGAGCGGTGCTGCAGGACTGCGCGGACATCGGGAAAGGGCCCGGCGTGGCAGACGCCGAACCCCACCAAGCCGGCGGCGGCGCCGGCCCGACGGAGACGGGCGAGGTCCATGCCGGGGAGCGTATCGGCCGCACGCTTCGTGGCGGCGGCGAACCCGGCGTGCCACTCCCGGGCGAGGTGCCCGCCCTTGCCCCGTTCCCTCGCCCGGGAGTGCGTGGCTAGGCCGTGGCAGCGGCTTCCCCGGCGCCGCGCGGCACTAGCCGGAGCGGGGCGATGAGACCGACGTCGGCCAGCAGGTCCAGCGCCTCGGCTTGCTCCGGGTCGAGTTCGAGCGGGCCGGCGAGATCGTGCAAGACGTGGGTGACCACGCAGTCCTGGCAGGCTTCGGTGTATTGCATTCGGCACTCGTTGCAGTCGATGACCATCGCTTCCGTCCTCCGGTGGGGCTGGGCTGTTTCCATCTCACCGACAACGTACAAGGCGGGTGTGACACGAAACCCGGCACATCACCCCGGGCGCCCCGGTCGATACACTGGCTGCGCCGCGGTTGCCTACCTGCGGAGGAGTAGCCGGTGCCGGATCCCATGGGAGTGCTCGGGCTGGGCGCGTACGTGCCCGAGCGGGTGATGACCAACGACGACTGGGCCCACTATGTGGACACGTCCGACGACTGGATCACCACCCGCACCGGCATCAAGACCCGCCGCATCGCCGACGAGAGCCAGGGGACGGCCGACCTCGCGGTGCGAGCGGCCCGGGCCGCCATCGCGGACGCCGGCCTGCGCCCTGCCGATATCGACGAGATCATCGTCGCCACCGACACCCCCGAGACCTTCTCACCCGACACCGCCGCCTACGTCCAGCACGACCTCGGTGCCCGTCAGGTGCCCTCCTACGATCTGGGCGGCAGCGGCTGCGCCGGCTGGGTGCTCGGACTCGACATCGCCGCCACGCGCGCCGCCGCCGGCCGCAAGGTGCTGCTGATCGGCGTCGAGATCATCACCCGCCTCATGAGCTGGAACGACCGAGCCACCGCGGTGCTGTTCGGCGACGCCGCCGGAGCCGCCGTGATCGGCAGCGGTCCCGGCGCGGCCGAGATCATTGCCGTGGAGGCCGGCACCGACGGCTCCCAGACCGAGATCCTCGGTCTGCCCGTCGGCGGCACCCGTCGGCCTTTCTCGCTCGAGATCGCCGAACGAGGCGAGCACCGCCAGATCATCATGAACGGACGCGAGGTGTTCCGTAATGCGGTTCTGCGCATGTCGGAAGCCGCCATCAGCGTCCTCACGAAGGCGGCGGTCGCTGCCGACGACGTCGCTCTCGTGGTGCCCCACCAGGCCAACATGCGCATCATCGAGTCGGTCCGCAAGGTGCTCGACCTGCCCGAGGAGAAGATGTTCACCAACCTCCAGCAGTACGGCAACACGGGTTCGGCGTCCGTGCCGCTTGCCCTCTGGGAAGCCAGGTCGGAGGGCCGCATCCAACCGGACGACCTGGTGCTGCTCAGCGCCTTCGGTGCCGGATTCCACTGGGCGGCGGCCCTGCTGCGCTTCTGAGGGCGGCAGCGTCAGCGGCGGCCGATCCACTCGGCCAGCGCGTCGGCCCACAGTGTCATCGCCCCTCCTCGCTCGGCGTTCTCCCTGACCTCGCGGTCGGCGGAGACGACCACCACCGGGAGGGAGGCGGCCGCGACGCGCTCCACGATCTCCTCGTCGGCGAGACGGCCGGCGGCTGCGAACACCACCTCCACGCCCCGCGGCCCCGGCGCCACGCCACCGCCGCCGGACAGCGACGAGTCGTACACGACCACCACCCGCAGCGCCCGCCCCACCGTCGCCAGCCGAACCAGCTCGTGGTTGAGCCGCTCCCGGGCCCCCGGGCTGCTGAACGACTCGCCCGCCAAGCGGTAGGCCACGTTGTAACCGTCGACCAGGACCAGCACCGGGTCGTCGCATCTGGTGAGCCAGTCGACGGCGTCGGCGGCATCAGGACGAACACCGGCCGGGAGGCGCAACGGTGCCGCCGCCGGCGGCGCGGCCGGCACCTCCGGCCCCGGGCCGATGGAGGGCCGGGCCACCAGAGACAGCTCGTCGAGACGGCGGCTCAACTCCAGCGGCCCCATACGCGCCGAGCCCGGCGACCGGCGTAGCTCGTCCAGCTCCTGCTGAGCGGCGGCCCGCTCCCGCCTGGCACGCCGCAGGTCGGAGCGCATCCGGTCCGAGAAGCGGCCCAGCTCGACGGCGGCGGACTCGGATGCCTCCACCTTCGCCTCGAGTGCCTCGACCTCCGAGCGCAGCGCTTCGACCTCCCGACGGGCGTCGCGGCGGGTCGCGGCCAGGCGCTCGCGCAGCGCGTCGGCCTCCTCGTCCGGAGCAGGCGCCGCCGCCGATGTCGCCGTGGCCTCTCGCAGCCGGCGCTTCGTCTCCTCCAGCATCCCTTCGAGGCGCGCCACCGAGCGTTGCAGCCGCTCCCGCTCCCGCGCATCGTCCGTATCGGCCCGGTCGCCGGCCAGCTCCCCGAGGCGCTCCCACCAGCGCCCGGGGCGCTCGAGGAAGAGCCGGCTGGCCTCGGCGGCAGGACCCTCGGCGCCCTCCGGCAACTCCTCGAGCGCCTTGTCACGGAGCCATGGCTCTGCCTCGACCGCCTCGAACAGCCGGTGCTCCAGCGGCGGCGGCAACCGGCCCCCGGTGTGCTTGGCGACCCGGTGCAGCGCGGCCGGGACCTCGTCCTCGTCGAGACGGCGCATGGCCGCCCGCAACGCCGCGACGGCGGGGCCGAGCAGGGATCGAGTGGAGGCGGCTGGGACGCTCAAGGTTCCGCATCGGGGGCCGATGGATTTGCGAGATTGACACTAGGCCCCGTTTGCCCTTTACTTGACGGGCACCGATCAGAGAAGCGACCCATGCCCGACACCCTGGTACTCATCACGTAGCGCACATGCCGCCACACCCGGCATGTGCGCCGACCCTCTGCTCCCCGGCAGAGGGTTCCTTTGTATCGGGAGCAGGTTCGTCCGCCGGGAGGACCCCATGAGCAGAATCACCGGAGCACAGGCCCTCATGCGGGCCCTCGAACACGAAGGCGTCGACATCGTCTTCGGTGTGCCCGGCGGCGCCATCCTCCCCGCCTACGACCCGCTCCTGGACAGCCCGATTCGACACGTGCTCGCCCGCCACGAGCAGGGAGCCGGACACATGGCCGAGGGCTACGCGCACGCCACCGGGAGGGTCGGGGTGGCGGTGGCGACATCGGGCCCCGGCGCCACCAACTTGGTCACCGCCCTGGCGGACGCCTACATGGACTCGATCCCGATCGTCGCGATCACCGGGCAGGTTCCCACCCACGCCATCGGGAACGACGCCTTCCAGGAGGCCCACACCTGGGGCATCTCGATGCCGTGCACGAAGCACAACTACCTGGTCACCGACGTCGAGGACATCCCCGACGTGATCCGGGAAGCCTTTCACATCGCCTCCAGCGGCCGCCCCGGCCCGGTGCTGGTCGACATCCCGAAGAACGTGCTGGTCGCCGAGCTGGACTGGCACGAGCCGGGCCGGATCAACCTCCCCGGCTACAAACCCAACCTCGAGGGCCATCCCCGCCAGGTCAAAGCTGCGATCGACCTGATCCTGGCTTCGGAGCGTCCGGTGCTCTACGTCGGCGGCGGCGTCATCAAGGCCGAAGCGCACGAGGAGCTGCGCAAGCTGGCCGAGACGCTCGAGCTGCCGGTGGTGACGACGCTCATGGCCCGCGGAGCCTTCCCCGACTCCCACCCGCTGGCGCTGGGCATGCCGGGCATGCACGGCACCTACACGGCGATCACCGCCATGCAGCGCGCCGACCTGCTGGTGGCGGTGGGCGCCCGGTTCGACGATCGGGTGACCGGCAACGTCGCCACGTTCGCCCCCGAAGCCAAGATCGTCCACATCGACGTGGACCCCGCCGAGATCGGCAAGGTCAGGGCCGTCAACGTGCCGATCGTCGGCGACGCCCGCCGGGTGCTCGAACAGCTCGTCGGAGCCGCCGAACGTGCTCTCGCCAACACGCAGCCGGCCGACCGGGGGCCGTGGCGAGAGACCCTGCGCTCCTGGCAGGCCGCCCACCCCCTCCACTACGACCAGGACCAGGAGGGGCCGATCAAGCAGCAGTACGTCATCGAGGAGCTGCACCGGCTCACCAGGGGCGACGCGGTGGTCGTCGCCGGCGTCGGCCAGCACCAGATGTGGGCGTCGCAGTTCTGGAAGTTCGAGCGACCCCGCACGTGGATCAACTCGGGCGGCCTGGGCACGATGGGCTTCGCGGTGCCGGCGGCGGTCGGGGCCAAGGCGGCGCTGCCCGATCAGGTCGTCTTCGCCATCGACGGGGACGGCTGCTTTCAGATGACGTGCCAGGAGCTCATCACCGCCGCCACCGAGAACATCCCCATCAAGGTGGCGGTGATGAACAACGCCAGCCTCGGCATGGTCAAGCAATGGCAGCGCCTCTTCTACGGGGAGCGCTACTCGGCGATCGACCTCACCGACCACACGCCCGACTACGTCAAGCTGGCGGAGTCGATGGGCTGCGTGGGGCTGCGGGCCGAGACCGCCGCCGAGGTCGGCCCCACGCTGGAGAAGGCGCTGGCGATCGAGGACCGCCCCGTCGTGATCGAGTTCAAATGCGATGCCGACGAGATGGTGTTCCCGATGGTCCCGGCGGGGGCGTCGAACGACGACGTCGTCATGGGACCCGAGGACCTGGCGTGAGCAAGCACGTCTTGTCGGTGATCGTCGAGAACCGGCCGGGGGTGCTGGCCCGCATCTCGTCGATGTTCGCCAGGCGCGGCTTCAACATCCACTCCCTCGCCGTGGGCCCGGCGGTCGAGCCGGGGATGTCCCGCATGACGGTCGTCGTCGACGGCCCCGAGATGGAGCAGGTCGTGAAGCAGCTCCGCAAGCTGGTCAACACGGTCAAGGTCAGCGAGCTGGCCCCGGGGGACTTCGTGGAGCGGGAGATCATGCTAGTTCGGGTCAGCGCCGAGCCGCAGACCCGCGGCGAGGTGCTCGACGCGGCCTCGATCTTCAAGGCCAAGGCCGTCGACGTCGGCACCACCACCATCACATTCGAGGTGACCGGCACCCCCGAGAAGCTCGCCGACTTCCTCGACCTGGTGCGGCCGTACGGCATCGTCGACCTGGTCAAGTCCGGTCGGGTGGCACTCGCCAAGGACCCCAAGACCCGCGGGCTGAGGTCGGTGAGCTGATGGCCTATGATCCCCGCCTCCTCATGAACGGCCTCCTGGAGCTTCTGGCCCTTAGCGGGCCGGGCGGCCACCTCGGCTGACCCGGCCCCGCCCCGATCGACCCGACGCGTCCTACCTCCAAGGAGTTCCCCGATGTCCGACCGCCTCATCATCTTCGACACGACGTTGCGCGACGGCGAGCAAGCCCCCGGTATCGCCCTCACCCCCGACGAGAAGCTGGCGATCGCCCGTCAGCTCGCCAAGCTCAAGGTCGACGTCGTCGAGGCCGGGTTCGCCGCATCGTCGGACGGCGACTTCCAGGCGGTGTCTCGCATCGCGTCGGAGGTTCGAGGTCCGGTGATCGCGTCGCTGGCGCGCACCCACCCCGACGACATCGACCGGGCATGGGAGGCCCTCAAGGCGGCAGAGCGGGCCCGGATCCACGTCTTCATCTCCACGTCGCCGATCCACATGGAGCGGATGCTCCACATGACCCCCCGGGAGGTACTGGCGTCCACGGTGGAGGCCGTCACCAGAGCGCGGCGCTATTGCGACGACGTCGAGTTCTCGCCCCAGGACGCCACCCGGTCCGACCCCGATTTCATGATCGAGGTGTGCCGGGCGGCGGTGCAGGCCGGGGCGACGACCATCAACATCCCCGACACCGTCGGCTACGCCACCCCCGCCGACTTCGTGGCGCTGATGGAGAGGGTCTACGGCGAGGTGCGTGGCAAGAACGAGGACGTGATCATCTCCACGCACTGCCACAACGACCTCGGGCTGGCGGTGGCCAACTCGCTGTCGGCGATCCAGGCCGGGGCCCGCCAGATCGAAGGCGCCGTCAACGGCATCGGCGAACGAGCCGGCAACACCTCCACCGAGGAGGTGATCATGGCGATCAAGACCCGCCAGGATTACTTCGGGGTGGAGATCGCCGCCGACACGACGGAGCTGCTGGAGACCTCCCGGCTGGTCGCCCGCCTCACCGGCTACCCGGTCCAGTACAACAAGGCGGTGGTCGGCCGCAACGCGTTCGCGCACGAGTCCGGCATCCACCAGCACGGCGTCCTTCAGGACCGGGAGACCTACGAGATCATGGACGCCGCCTCCGTCGGCCAGCGCAGCCAGATCATCATCGGCAAGCATTCCGGCCGCGCCGGGTTCGCCGACGCCGTGCGCCAGCTCGGCTTCAACCTCGAGGACGACGATTTCGAGCAGGCCTTCCAGAGGGTCAAGCAGCTCGCCGACCGCAAGGTGCAGATCACCGAGGAGGAGCTGCGGGCGATCATCGAGGACGAGCCGAGCGGGGAGGAAGCCGTGCGGCTGGTCTCGATGCACCTGGAGGGCGGGAACCAGGTCACGCCGGAGGCCCAGATCGTGGTCGAGGGCGAGGACGGGACCCGCACCCTCGAAGGCACCGGCGACGGCATGGTCCACGCCGCCTTCGACGCGCTCCGCAAGGCGTTCTGGTTCGACGCGCGGCTCGTCGACTACCGGGTCGTGCCGATCACCGCCGGCGCCGACGCCATGGCCGAGGTCAACGTGGTCGTGCTCGTCGGCGACGAGACATTCGCCGGCCGCGGGGTCGACACCGACGTCGTCGAGGGCTCGGCGCGGGCGCTGCTGCAGGCGCTCAACAAGGCCGCCCGAACCACCAGGCCGGCCGGCGGCGTCTTCGACGGGTGACCCGTACGCCGTGAAGGCGCACTTCGCCGTCCTGGCCGGCGACGGCATCGGGCCCGAGGTGGTCGCCGAGGCCGTCAAGGTGCTGGCCGCCGTCGGCGCTTCGCACGGCCACGAGTTCTCGTTTGCGGACCACCTCGTGGGCGGGGCCGCCATCGACGCCACCGGCGACCCTCTCCCCGAAGAGACGCTCGCCGCCTGCCGGGCCGCCGACGCCGTGCTGCTGGGCGCCGTTGGCGGTCCGAAGTGGAGCGATCCCGGCGCCACGACCAGGCCGGAGGCAGGGCTGCTGCGCATCCGCAAGGAGCTGGGCCTGTTCGCCAACCTGCGCCCGATCACCGTGCCCGACGCCCTCGCCGGCGCCTCGCCGCTGAAACCCGAGGTGGTGACCGGCGTCGACATCCTGTTCGTGCGGGAGCTCACGGGCGGCATCTACTTCGGGCCGTCGGGGCGGGAGGGCGACCGGGCGTTCAACGTGATGGAGTACACCGTCGGGGAGGTCGAGCGGATCGTGCGGGTCGCCGGCGACGCCGCTCGCGCCCGGCGCGGCAAGCTGACGTCGGTGGACAAGGCCAACGTTCTCGAGGTCTCACGCCTGTGGCGGGAGGTGGCCGCCCGGGTGGTCGCCGCCGAGTATCCCGACCTCGACTACGAGGTGATGCTCGTCGATGCCATGGCCATGCATCTGCTGTCCCGGCCCCGCGACTTCGACGTGGTCGTGACCGCCAACATGTTCGGGGACATCCTCACGGACGAGGCGTCGATGCTGCCCGGTTCCCTCGGTCTGCTGCCGTCGGCGTCGCTGGGAGCGCCCGGTCCCGGGCTGTTCGAGCCCGTGCACGGCTCGGCGCCCGACATAGCAGGCCGCAGCGTCGCCAACCCGCTGGCGACGATCCTCGCGGCGGCGATGGCCCGCCCGCGGCATGGAGGCCGTGGTCGCCGCCCGGGAGTCGGGCGCCCGACCCGCCGATCTCGGGGGAACGGCCACGACCGCAGAGGTGGGCGACGCAGTCGCAGCCGCTCTCCCCGGCTGAGCCGTACGATGCGGCCCCGTGGCTAGCCGCATCACCGTCGCCGCCTTGCTGGGTATCGCGCTCATCGGCGTCTCGTGTGCGGAACGCGGGGCGAACACGGCCCCGGCGCCGACTCTCCCGCCGGCGACGTCGTCCGCCACGCTCGCACCGGCGACCACCGACACACCGCCCGAGATCCCCCCGGCCTCGACCGCGCTCGGCGATCCCTACTTCCCCGCCGCCGGCAACGGCGGCCAC
>CAYGCW010000007.1:18620-24203 GCA_964348465.1 uncultured Acidimicrobiia bacterium
ACCATCGAGGCGGTGGCCACCGGCGATCTCGCCGCGTTCAGCCTCGACCTCGTCGGAATGCGCGTCCAGTCGGTGACCGTGGACGGCGCCCGAGCCGCGTTCCTGCGCGACGGCTCCGAGCTCATCGTCGTACCCGCCGATCCGATCCCGACCGGGGACCGATTCGTGACGGCCGTAGGGTACGACGGAAGGCCGGAGCCGGCCCGCTCGGGCGGCCTGCCGATCCCGGTGGGGTGGCGAACGGGCCCGTTCGGGGTGGTGGTGTTCTCGGAGCCCGACGGGGCACGGAGCTGGTTCCCCGGCAACGACCATCCCGCCGACAAGGCCACGTTCACGTTTCGCGTGACCGTCGCCGAACCGTTCGTGGTGGCCGCCAACGGACGCCTCACGGACGTCGTTGATCGCGGCGAGCGCACCACCTACGTCTGGGAGGCGGCACAGCCGATGGCGACCTACCTGGCCACCGTCGACATCGGCATCTACGAGCGCGTGGAGCGGGAGGGCCTCCCCGGCGTCGAGCTGCGCAGCTACTACCCCCCCGACATGGCTCGCGACATCCCCGAGGCGTTCGAGAAGACCGCCGACGTGCTGACGTTCCTCGCCAACCGCTTCGGCCCCTACCCGTTCGACTCCTACGGCGAGATCGTGGTCGACGGATTCGAGGTGGCGGCCGAGGCGCAGACGCTCTCGATCTTCGCCAGAGGCATCGCCACCGCCGACTTCCTGGAGTCGGTGGTGGTACATGAGGCCGCCCACCAGTGGTTCGGCAACAGCGTCTCGCCTGCCACGTGGCAGGACGTGTGGCTCAACGAGGGATTCGCCACCTACGCCGAGTGGCTGTGGAGCGAGCAGCAGCTCGGCCGCGCGGCCTACGACGCCGAAGTGCAGGCGGCCTACGACGCCGTGACGATCGGCCGCTATCCGCCCCCTGGCGACCCGGGGCCGGACCGCCTCTTCACGCCCAGCATCTACTTGCGGGGCGCGTTGACGCTGCATGCGCTGCGCGAGGTCGTGGGCGCCGACGCGCTGTACGCGGTGATGCGGGAGTACGCAGCTCGCCACGCCTACGGCAATGCTTCGACCGCGGACTTCGTCGCAGTTGCGGAGGATGTGACCGGCGCTGCCCTCGCCGACCTGATCGAGGTCTGGCTCTATCAGACGGCGGTTCCGCCGCTCCCCTGACTCGCGGCCGGCGCCGGAACGAGCGCCGGCACGAGCTGGGCGAACACGAAGAGGAGGCCCCCGGCCAAGGCCGACCCGACGACGACGGCGACCACCACGCCGAGCACGGCGCCGACGGCTGCCGACACTACGCCGATCCGCCGCCATCCGGACCGCCCCGCCACCCATGCCACGGTGAGACCGACGGTGCCGAGGAGGAGCAGCGCCGGAACGGCCAACGCGACGTTGACCGTGAACTCCTCTCCGGTCACGAGACCGAGGGACTCGACCGATGCCACGAGCAACACGAGGCCCAGCACGGCCTGGACGACGCCGGCGGCCAACGCTCCCATCCGACGCGGCGCGCTCACGCCCGCCCCCCTGTGGGGTCCCGGCGGGCGCGGCCGCTACCCGGTGGCGACACCGAGCAACCGGTAGCGGTGGTCCAGGCTGAAGGCACCTGCGAAGCCTCTCACCTCCAACAAGTAGTCGCCCGGCGCGAGGAGCGCCCGCACGGTCTCCGAACGGTTGCCTCGCTGCGCGCCGACGCCGATCTCGGCGCCGTCGGCGTCGAGCAGACGCAGGTCGTAGTCCGCCTGGAGGCCAACGAGGCGGAACATGTATGGGCCCGGCTCGGCGATCCGCAGGCCCCAGTAGTCGACGTCTCCCTCGTAGCCGAGCAGCCCTGGCTCGTTGAAGGGCACCGTGAGGAAGTCCTCCACGAGGTCCGGCCGGCTGGGGTGGTCGTCGAGCACGACCACCTGGTAAGGCGCCTCCACGTTGCCGGCGTTGTCCCATGCCCGCACGTAGAGCTCTCCGAGGGCCGGCACCACGAACGGTCCGCCGTAGGCGGAGCTCTCCTCGCCTGCGTCGAGCGCGTACTCGATGAACGCCACGCCGCTCGTGTCGTCGGTGGCGGTGATCGTCACCTCCGCCATGTCCCGCTTGCCCTCTGGGAAGCGGCGCACCGCCACCGCGGACGTGGGGGCGATCGTGTCGGCGGCGCCGGGGCCCGACACGGTCACGTCGAACGGAACCGACCGGTCGGGGATGCCGTCCCCGTCGTCGTCGATCTCGACGGCGGCGTCGAAGGGGTCGGCAGGGTGGGAGAAGCCCAACGCCAGCCCTGCGCCCGCGGCGACGACGAATGGGCGAGTCGAGGCCACGGCGGCCGGGCCGCCCTCGTAGGTCCGGACGAGGAACACCACCTCGCCCGTCTGGGTCGCCATCCAGGTGCCGCGGTAGTCGTCGTTGTTGGTGAACGAGAAGCTCACCGATTCCGGCGCCGTGACGTAGCTGCCGCCGTCGATGCCCTCGATCTCGACCGGCCCGCTGCCGTCGTCGATGATGCCCATGACGTCCTCGAGGCCCGACCCGACCCGCTCGACGTAGCCGGTGACCGATCCGCGCACCAGCAGCTCGGTGGCGGCCAGTTCCACGCCGGTCTCGCCGGCATTGGTGACGCTCGTGTCGATGGTGGCTGCGTGGGCCGCGGTCGAGTTGAGCGCAAGAGTGTCACGCGCTTCGCATCGGAACTCGTCCCGCTCCAGGAAGTCGAGGGTGATGGCGAGAACCAGATCGTTGTTGGGGAGGTCGCCGTGGCCGGTGTCGCGGCCCCAGACGTTGCACACGTTGGCGCCGCCCGATAGGTCGATCCCGGGGCCGAGCAGAGACGCCGACCGGCGCGGCACCGTGCCGTCGCCGTCGTCCATCTCGAACTCGAACGTCTCGACGAGCCGGCACTCCCGCCACCACCAGAATCCGCTGCACTTCTCCTTGAGGAACTGCCGGATCCGCACGATGGTCGAGGAGTCGATGCCGACCATCCGCAGCAGATCCACCGCCGGGTCGGCCGGGTCCCACTCGTCGATCTGGAGGTGCAACGCGGTGGCGGCGTCGATGAGCGCCAGGTTGCGGTCGGCGAGCTGGGCCCGCACCTCGGCGAACGGCAGCAGCCCCTCGACGCGCCCGTCGCCGTCATCGTCGATGTCGCGCCTGATCGATGACGTGTACGTGTCGAAGAAGCCCCGCGAGGGCAGCAGCTCCAAGGCGCCCGGCCAGTTGGTCACCAGCTCCTGCGCCTTCCTGCGGTTGAGGAAGCACCCGACGGGCGCATCCGCCTGGCACGGCTGGCGCAGGTCGAGCACCCCGTGCAGCTTCGTGGCGCCGAGGTTGGGGGTCCCCAGTGTCGCGACCCGCTCCACCTTGCCGATGGAGCGTCCGTTCTCGAGGGCGGCCCTGGTCACCAGCCCGCCCTGGGAGTGGGCGACGATGTTGACCTTGCCGGCGCCGGTTTGGGCGAGGACGCCGTCTATGAAATCGATGAGCCGCTCCCCGTTCACCGCGGCGGACAGCCGCCAGTCGAACGCGAAGGGGAAGAGGTCCGTGCCGAGCAGGTACGAGTAGTCGTCACGCAGCTTGTCGAACATCGGCTGGTAGGCGTCGGCCAGGTGTTTGCAGAAGATCGGCGTGCACAGCTCGGTTTCGCCGATGATGCCGCCGATGCCGCGGCCGGTGCTCACCGAGATCTCGTCGTCCGGGTCGGCGGGGTCGATCCCGTTGTCGGCCAGCTTGAGCACGTCGAGGTGCCCGTCGTTCAAGCTGTCGGCGGTCCTGCCCTCGTCGGGCCACACCTCGTTGCCGTCGCCGTCCTCGAGGAAGGACCCGGTGATCCCGTGCAACACCACCAGCGGGATACGGTCGCTCGCCGGGGTCCACGTGGCCGTGGCCCCGACCACCTCGAGCGCCGCGAAGAAGAAGTTGTCGTCCGCAGAAGGGTTCATCGTCGTCAGCTCGAGGTCGGAGATCGGGCCGCCGGCCAGGAACGGCTGGAGGTCGTACAACTCGTCGTCACAGCGCGGGCACGTGAACTGGTTGCCCCTGGCGAACGGGTCGGGCGGGTTGTCGGGCAGATCGCCGATGCCCCCCACGGTGATCAGGGCACCGTTGGCGCCCTCGCCGTCGTCCTGGCCGCCGGCGGAGCTGGTGAGGCGCACCCCGTTGACGTTGACCGTGTTGTCCTGGAACGTCGGCTGGAAGCCGTACGAGATGCCGACGCCGAGGCGCACTTCCACGTCTTCGCTCGGTATCTCCGCGGGCCGGACCAGGCGGATGCGGTCGCCGGTGACCTGTTGGGCGCCGTACGCGAGAACGACCGTCGCCGGGACGTCGACGTTGGGATCCTCGAAGATGATGGCGAGGATGGCGCCGTCGATCAGGAAGGTGACGGCGCCTTCGGCCACGTTCAACGCCAGGAGGCCGGACGGCGCAGCGTCGATGGGGCCCTTGAGGAGCGAGGTGACGTCGGCCCATACGTTCACGGACCGGATCCCGTTGACCATGGTGCGCGCCGGTTCCCACGCGACCGGGGCGCCGCCGATGGTCACGTCGCCATCCTGCGGCTCGTAGTCGGTGAATCCGGTCGAGGCCGCCATCAGATAGGCCCGCAGCACGGTGGCTCCTTCGGGC
Organism: uncultured Acidimicrobiia bacterium; assembly: GCA_964348465.1. Lineage (GTDB taxonomy): Bacteria > Actinomycetota > Acidimicrobiia > Spongiisociales > JAOTWH01 > CAYGCW01. The sequence continues at coordinate 23,250 of CAYGCW010000007.1, forward strand.
TTGTCCACGAGGACCGGCGCACCGTCCGGGTCGTTGGTGCCGACCGCGTCCACCGACAGGCTCACCGGTCCGGTTGCGGTCACGAACGGGGCCACCGGGCTCGCCGGCACCGCAGCCGTGACTGCCGGCGCGATCTCAGGCGGCGCGGTGCCCGGCACGGCCTCCGCTCGCTCGTCTTGATCCGCGATCGCGGGCGCGGCCGCCAGCACGAGCGCGACGACGGCCAACAGGAAGACGGTTCGACCCCTCAGCACTCCAGCAACCTCCCTACGCCTGGCTGGGCCCGGCGGACGCTACCAGACGGCCGCGTCCGGCGTTCGCGCACTCCGTGGCCGCCGCCCCGGAACCCGCCCGAGGCGAGCGGTGTAGTGAGGGCAACGTCGATGAGGAGGAGGCGGTGATGCGCAAGATGTTGGCCGTCGTCACGATCGCAGGCCTGCTGGCGGTGCCCGGGGTGGCCGCGGCGGGGGGCGGGGGCGGAGGGCCGTGCCCGCCGTTCGCCGAAGGGCAGGTCCTGGGCATGGAGGACAACTGCTTCGCGGGTGTGGCCCATTTCGCCGCCGAGGGTTCGAAGCTCACCATCCGCAACGCCGGCCGCTGGCCCCACACGTTCACATCGGTCGACGGGTTGTTCGACACCGGGACTCTCGCCGCAGGCGAGAGCTACGAACTGAAAGGCCTCGAAGCCGGCGCCTACCGTGTGTTCTGCACGCTGCACGGCACTGCTGAAGGCCACGGGATGGCGGGCGTCCTGATCGTCGGGGATGATGCCGACGCGCCTGCCGGCGCCGCCGTTCGGACCCGCATGCCCGCCCCCGGGGCGGAGAGCACCGATGCCGACCTGGCCGCAGCGCTGGCCGATCAGGCCGCGGCGCTCGCCAACCTCGGCGGGCGGGGGGACCGCGACGTGCTGTCGATCGGGCTCGCCGGACTGGCGTTGGTGGTCGGTCTTGC
>CAYGCW010000008.1:0-413 GCA_964348465.1 uncultured Acidimicrobiia bacterium
ACGCCGCAGGCGAGCCAGTAGTTGGGGACGCCGGCGACCGGACCGACCAGCGGGTTGCCGTCGGGCGAGAACGTGAACGCGCCGTTGACCCAGCGCTTGATGCCGGTGCGCTCCAGCACCGGGTAGCGCGACATCGCCATGGCCAGCTCGTCGGAGATGCGCTCGACGTCCGGAGGGATCAGCTCCAACCCGTAGTCCCACGGCGCCCCGTCCATGTGCCAGTGCCGGTGGTTGATCTCGTAGATGCCGACCAGGACGCCGTGCAGCTCCTGTCGCATGTACGTGAACCCTTCGAGATCCACCGTCACGTAAGTGTAGCCGAGCTCTTTGAAGGTCGGCACGTCGGGCACCATCTCGTCGCGCTCGGCGGACGCGATGGCCAGCGTGCGCAGCTTGCCCTTCTGCGCGACCGC
>CAYGCW010000008.1:423-11209 GCA_964348465.1 uncultured Acidimicrobiia bacterium
GGCCCACAACCCGGCCGCGTTGACGACGTGCTCGGCAACGATCGTGCCCTGCTCGGTCACGACGTCCCACGAGCCGTCGGGGCGAGGGTGGAGCTCGACGACCCTGTTGTGCTCGATGACGTCGGCACCGCGCCGGCGAGCGGCCTTGGCATAGGCATGCACGACCGCCGACGGGTCGATGTAGCCCTCCCGGTCGGCCCACAGGCCGCCGAGCACCCCACTGGTGTCGATGATCGGGCACCGCTCCCCGATCTCGTCCGGCTCCATCAGCCGCACGTCCTCGATGCCCATCGTCTGGAACACGCGATACGCCGCCTGCAGCCACTCCCACCGCTCCGGCGCCGCGGCCACCGAGATGCCGCCGGTCATGTGCATCCCGACGTCGATGCCGGACTCGTCGCCGATCTCGGTGAGCAGGTCGATCGTGTAGGCCTGGAGCGCGGCGATGTTCGGGTCGGCGTTGAGGGCGTGGATGCCGCCGGCGGCGTGCCAGCTCGACCCGGCGGTCAGCACCGACCGCTCCACGATCGCGACATCCGACCAGCCCATCTTCGCCAGGTGGTACAGCACGCTGGCTCCCACGACCCCGCCACCGATCACCACCACCCGGTACTGCGACTTCACCGCACTGCCTTCCCACGCGCCGGCACGGAACTTACCCGAAGCGACGGCCGTAGGTCCGGAGGGCGCGCCTCCGCTACGTGGCGATCGCGCCGGCCCGGCCGGCCACCCGGCGCATCGCCTTCACGACGCGGGGGTCGAAGTCGTAGGCGGCGCCGCGATGCAGCACTTCCAGCGCCTCCAGCGGGGCCAGCCCGGCTTCGGCCACGGCCTGGTCGTATGCCGATGCCACCTTGATGATCTTGGCGGCCAGCGGCAGCTCCTCGTCGAAATCCTCCCCCGGGTGGCGGTAAGGATGGTGTTGCTGCTGCACGTACGCCGCCACCCGGTGCAGGTATGGCGCCTCGGCGACGATCTGGGCGCCCCAGCGGGCGATGTCCTCGTCCGTGTACCCGGCCTTGAGGATGGCGGGCTCGTTGAGGGTGATGCGGCCGATGTCATGCATGAGTGCCGCGTACTCCAGCTCGGTGACGTCGTCGGGGCGCATGCCGAGGTCCTGTCCCACCGCCACCGCCAGCGCCGCCGTGCGCACCGAGTGACCCTCGGGTGCCAGCCCGGCCACCTCGGGGATGCGGGCCAGTGCTCTGATCGTCTGGCCGTAGGTGACCCTGGTCCCGGCGCTGCGTACGAACGCAGCGTGGCTGAACCCATACGGCATGAGCGCCAGAGGGAACGCCCACCAGCGGATCACGGGCCACGCATAGGCAAAGAGGGCACCGGTGGCGAACAGGCTCAGCAGAACGGGCCAGTCGGCCAACGCCAGCAACCAGCGGTATCTCAGCGCCACCCACTCTTCCTCGAGCCCGACGAGGACGCCGGCCAGGGCGTCCACGAGGAACCATGCCAGCGCCCCAGCTGCGACCGCGATCAGTGTCGCCCACCGGCTCTCGACCCCACCGTACGCGAACGCCGCCTCCACTCCGTAGAGGGCGCACGCGTACGCTCCCAGTGCCGCGGCTCCGGACACGAGGAATGCCCGCGCTCGCTCCCGTCCGCCCGTCCGCACGTCGAGCAAGAGCCAGGAAGCGAGCAGCCCGAACGCATACACGGCCCCGACTCCGTACGGATCGTCGATCAGCAGCGGCACGGCGACCGCGACCGCGATGCCGAAACCCAGCTCCTCGCCGTTGGGAGCGGGGACCCGGACGAGCTGCCCGGCCGCCATCGCGGCGCCCAGGATGCCCAGCAGCCACAGCGGCTCGGACGCCTCCAGGAGCAGCGCCGTGCCGGCCGACCCGAGGGCCGCCACAACGATCAGCGACAAGCGCCGCAGCCGGTCCTCAGCCATAGATCCGGTAGCCCTCCATGGTCTCCGCGATGCGCCGCGCCTTGGCTTCGTCGTCGAGGGCCGTCGAGCCGTAGCGCTCCCCGGTGCGGGCCAGGGCGGTGATCAGGGCCTCCACCACGGCCGGGTCGAACTGGCTTCCTGCATTGCGGCGCAGCTCCTCGAAGGCGTACTCCTGGCTCAGCGCCATCCGGTAGGAACGGGTGCTGGTCATGGCGTCGAATGCGTCGGCGACCGAAAGCACGCTCATCTCTTGGGTGGGTGATTGGCCGTGCGTGTGGCCGGCGCCCACGTAGCCAGATCCGTCGAAATGGGCGTGGTGGCCCGAAGCGATGTGCACCATCGGGTGCAGGAACTCGACTTCGGCGAGGATGTCCTCGACCACGTGCACGTGGCGCTGCATCTGCTCGTACTCCTGAGGCGTGAGGCGCGCCTTCTTGCGGATCAGCTCGCGCGGGACCGCCAGCTTGCCGACGTCGTGGATCAGCGCCGACCACCGCAAGCGTTGCAGCGCCGTTGCCCCATAGCGCAGTTCTTCGCCGATGAGCTGTGCGAAGTGGGCGACGCGCTCGGTGTGGCCACGGGTGTAGAGATCTTTGGCCTCGAGCGCCTTGACGAAGCCGCGCAGCGTCGCCTCCTGCGCCTCCCGCAGCTCGCCGTACGAAGCGAACGCCAGGTGCCCCACGAAGTAGGCGGTGAAGATCAGCGGCAGCGTGACGGCGCCCACGAGCAGGTAGGTGGCGCCGAGCAAGCCCCCGAGGAATCCCATGCCGAGGTACGAGACGTGGTTGGAGCCCATCTGCGCCCACGGCCGCACCTCCCGCCGCTGATACACGGTGCGAACGACCCGCGAGACGATCGTGAACCCGACGAGGCCGTGCACCGACGCCGCCACCGCGGTGCCGAGCGCCACCCTCCACAGGTTGTTGGGCGTCACCTCGGCGGGGAGGAACGCCTCGAGGACCCAGACCGAGACGGTGGCCGTGATGACGAGCTGGCCGAAGTTGGCCATCGGCTGGAACCAGCGGCGTTCCTTGAAGTCGGTCGCCGACGGGAATCCGAGAGCGGCCATGGTGGCCACCCCGAGGGTGGCGCTGCCGGGGCCGAAGACGACCGCGGCGGTGAGCGTGACCATCGCCGATGGGCTCACCGACAGGTGGTCGTTGATCTCGACCGAGAGCCACGAGAAGAACACGAACGCGGCGGCAAAGACGAGCCACTCGCGCAGGTCGGGGAACGTCTGGACACTGGAGAGGAGCGCGATCAGAAGCACCCCTACCGTGGCCAGCCCTCCCGCCAGCTTCAACTTCAGACCGGTACGCCGCTCCACGACCCGTCCCCAGTGTCGCTCGAAGCGGAGAGGTCCGGGTGGCCGCCTAGTTGATCTTCCAGCTAGCAGCGCCTGCGAACAGAAGGGCAGCCATGCTGCCAAAGGTCAGGGCGAGCCGTTTGAGCGTCGTCACCGGGTATGCACCCCCGTGGTTCCTGCCTCGGACACCGGCACGCTTGTTCTCTCCGGTTCCGGGGTATCCGCTCCACTGATGGTCTCAGCAACCGGTCAGCCGCCCGGACGTCTCCCAGTCCCGCTCGGCTCGATGCCGGCGCGGGCTCGATTGTCAAAGCAGGCGCCCCTGAAACCACCCAGCCTCAGCCATGCGACGGCGGGGACCCACAGGCCAGGCCGCCGCCGCTTCCATTTCCCGGCAAGCCGGGGAATGGAACAACACGCTAATCGATCCGTCTGGCCTATCGCAAGCACGAGTTTCGCGCCCCCTGCTCCGGAGCGTGCCGGGCAGCTACGCCGGGCAGGCACGGGTTAGGCTGGGACGGCGATGGACTTCCGGGAGTTCGAGGAGACGCTGTGCCGGCTTCCCGCGGTCAACGCGGTACGGGTGGTGGGCGACGCCGGCCGGGTCTCCGAGGTGCACGTCCTCAGCGATCCCGACAAGTCGCCGAAGCAGGTGGTGCGCGACATCCAGTCTCTGGCGATGGCCCGGTTCGGAACCAGCATCGACCGCCGGGTCATCTCGGTCGTTCAGCTCACCCCAGAGGACCTGCCCGAAGGCCGCGCCGGCGATCGCGCCCGGATCATCGGCATCCACGAGCAGCCCGAGGGCAACCGCATGACGGTCACCGTCACCCTCGAGTGGCAGGGCACCAAACACGTCGGGTCGGCAATGGGGCCGGCGGCGTCGTCGGCTCGCCTGCGGCTGGTGGGAGAGGCGACGCTACGCGCCCTCGAAGACGCCCACGACGGGCTCCCGCCGCTCGCGCTCGACGCCATCGCCTCCCCTGCGGTGGGCATGCGCAGCGTGATCATCGCCGTGGTCGTCTCGTCGACCGGCGGGGGCGAGGAGCTCTCCGTTGGCTGTGCGCTGGCAAACGGCGACATGGCCGAGGCGGCCGTACGCGCCGTCCTCGACTCGCTGAACCGCCGCATCCCGCAGATCCTCCGCTGAGTCGCGGAGGGCAGATGCCATCCCCGCCGTGACCGGTCTCGAGCTGCCGCCGCGGCAGGTGCGCGGGCTCGGCGACGCCGCCGTCACGCCGCACGAGCTGGCCACGCAGGCGGCCCTCGACGTCATGGGAGCAGGCGGCAACGCCGTCGACGGCGCGATCGCCGCCAACGCCGTCCTCGGCGTGGTCGCCCCTGAGACCTGCGGGCCCGGGGGCGACCTCTTCGCGCTCGTCCACCGCGACGGCGACGAAGCTCCGCGGGCGCTCAACGCCTCGGGTCGAGCCGGCGCCGGCGCGTCCGCCGCGGCGCTGCGCAGCGACGGCCATGCCGTGGTGCCGCTCTCCGGACCCGACGCGGTGACCGTGCCCGGCTGCGTCGACGGGTGGGTGGCGCTCGCCACCGAACTTGGCAGCCTGTCTCTCGGTGCCACGTTGCAGCCGGCGCTGCGGGCGGCGGAGGGCTTCCCCGTCTCCGTGGAGCTGAGTGCCGCGCTGACACGTCGCCGGGCCGATCTCGCCACCCAGGCGTCGGCGGCCGCGCTGTACCCCGGCGGCGCTCCACCCCGTCCCGGTACCGTCCTGCGCCGCCCCGACCTCGGCGCCACCCTTGCCGCCGTCGCAGAAGAGGGGCGCGCCGGCTTCTACGAGGGCGGGGCCGGGACCGGGATCGTCGCCGCGACCGGCGGCCGGGTGACGCCGGCCGATCTGGCCCGCGGTCAGGCCGAATGGGTCACGCCTCTCGGCGGCACCGCGTTCGCCTTGACCGCGTGGACGATCCCGCCGAACAGCCAGGGGTGGCTGGTGCCGGCGGCGGCGTGGCTGTTCGAGCAGCTCTCGCCGCCGGGCGACCCCGGCGACCCCGCCTACGTCCACGCCCAAGTAGAGGCGTACCGGGCGGTGGCGTGGGAGCGCGACGACCTGGTCGCCGACCCGGACTTCGCCCCGCTCCCGCCGGCGTCACTCGTGGACCCGGGCCGGTTGACGGCCCGCGCCCGCCGGCTGTCGGCCGACCGGGCCTCGCCATGGCCGGCGCCCCGCCCGGCGCCGGGTGGCACCGCCTATCTGTGCACGATCGACGCCGCCGGGATGGCAGTTTCGCTCATACAGTCCAACTTCCACGGCCTCGGCGCCGGGCTCGGCGCCGGTGACTCGGGCGTCCTCCTCCACAACCGCGGGGCCGGCTTCACCCTGAGGTCCGGCCATCCCAACGAGCTGGCGCCCGGCAAGCGACCGCTGCACACGCTGTCACCCACGCTGTGGACGAGCGCCGGGACCCTGCGGCTCCTCCTCGGCACCCGCGGCGGCCACCAGCAGCCCCAGCTGCTGCTCCAGACTGCCTGTCACGTGCTGGCAGCCGGAGACTCGCCGGCCGCGGCCCAGGCGAGGCCCCGCTGGACCATGGCGCAGTTCGGGGCGGGCGTGGAGTCGGCGATGAGCGTCGAGGCCCGGATGCCGGCAGAGGTCGTCGCCGGCCTGCGGGACCGCGGCCACGGGATCGAACCGGCCGCGTCGTGGGAGGAGGGGTGGGGCCCGGTGTCGATGATCACCGTCGCGAGCTCGGGGGTCCGCACCGCCGCCGCCGACCCGCGGGTCGGTACCGCCGCCGCGGCGGCGCGTTGACGTCACCGCTGATCGACCGGCTGCTGCTCATCGTCGACGACGGGCACCGTCAACCGCTCGGAAGCGTTGGCGCGTTCGCGCCGCGCCGACCACAGGTTGACGAAGGCGATGAGCGCTCCCAGCGACAGCACCCCGGCGACGATGACGGTTCCGACGATCCAGCCCCTCGTGCCGGACTCCGACCCGGTCGCCTCGGCGAGGAGAGCGCTCTGCCACTCTGCGCCGAGGCGGCGTACGGTGGCGGCGTCGGGGTTTCTGATCACGTCGAGCCCCTCCGCGGTGACCGCGAAGCCGGCGAAGTCGCCGATCGGCGAGAGCTGGAACTCGGGGTTCCAGAGGAGGCGCTCGGGGATGCGGCTGGCCGTCCAGGAGATCTCCTCGGGGAGCGCCCTGATCAACTTCGCGAACCGCATCGAATCGTGATCGCGACGGACCCGCCCCTCGAGCCGGGAGACGTACCAGTGGCCGACGGTGGCGCCGAGCGGATCGGGATAGTCCCCGCCCGACAACCCCCACTCTGCCTGGTGTGCCAGCCCGAACGTCCCGGCGCGGCGCACGAGCAGCGTGTTCCATGCCGACAACACCAGCACTCGCTCGGCACCGAAGCTGATCGCCCTGAGTTGCTGTCCTTCCGGCCAGCCGAGGGCCTGGGCGTCGAGCGGCAGGCGGTCGGCGAAGAGGCACACTTCCACCCCGGCCAGACCGTCCAGTTCGGCGGCGATGGGCCCGACGGCGTCGCCGAGGTCGTCGGTGAACCGGTCGGCGAGCCCCACCGGCAGGCCCGCCGTGTAGAGCCGCACCGGTCCGAGAGGGCGAGCCGGGCCATCCCAGACGGTGTCGGGGAACATCCCCTCACAGCCTGCTGCGGGTTGGGCGCCGGCGGAGGACATGGGGATGGCCGCCACCACCAGGAGCGCCAGCAGCAACGAGCGCGAAATGCGACCTGGCACGGCTCTTCGATGGTACCGCCTGGCGGCGCCGGGCACGGTCGCGGGGTCAGGCCTTGGTGGACTTCACGAGCCGGGACCACGCCTCGTCGTCCGGCAGGGCGGGCGGGAAGGGCGTGTAGTAGCCGACCCGCTGCACGCGGTCGCCGTACCTGTGGCGAATGCGGGCCCCGATCTCGTCCACCGGAGCGACGACGGCGACGGCGTCGAGCACCTCGTCGGGGACGACCTCGCCCATCTTCCCCCACTCACCCCGCTTCGAGAGCGCGGTCAACTCCGGCCCGAAATCCCAACCGTGCAGGTCGAGGACGCCGGAGTATGCTGGCGTCGACGCATAGAAGGCGATCTGGAGCTTGGCCGCGGCGGCTGCCGACTCCATCTCCGCCTCGTCGTTGCCGGTGACGACGAACACGGTCGCCACCCGCTCCACTTCGTCGAGGGAGCGCCCGACCGCCGTGGCGCCGGTCTCCATCTCGGGCAGCACCACTTCGTCGAGGTAGCGGACGGTGTGGAGCGGGTGGACGTGGAAGCCCTCGCATACCTCGCCGGCGAGGCGGGCCATGTATGGCCCGACGCCGGCGATGTAGACCGGCACGTCGGGATGGCCGATCGGGCCCGGGTTGAAGAACGGGGTCATCAGCGAGAACTGGTAGTAGTCGCCCTTGAAGCGGAGCGGTGTCCCGTTCTGCCACGTGTCCCAGATGGCCCGCAGCGCGGCGATGTACTCCCGCATCTGCGGCCCCGGCTTGCCCCACGGCATCGAGAACCGGCGAGTGATGTGAGCGCGGATCTGAGTCCCGAGGCCGAGCAGGAACCGGCCCCCACTCGCCTCGGCGAGGTCCCAAGCCGTCTGCGCGACGGTCATCGGCGACCTCGCGAACGCCACGGCGATGGCCGTGCCGAGGTCGACGCGCTCGGTCACTCGAGCCGCCAGCAGCAGCGGCAAGAAGGGATCGTGCGACGTATCGGCACTGAACAGCCCTTCGTAGCCGAGCCGCTCGGCGCGCCGCGCCTGCTCTTCGACCTGGGCGAGTCCGCCGGCCGGGGGGAGGTAGTAGTCGACCTTCACTGGTGCTCCCAGGGGAGGGGGAGGTGATCTTACCGGCGTGCCGGATCGGCCCACCTGGCGGTTTATGGCAGGTGGCGGGTTTGCATAGCGTTCGCGCCGAGGTTTAGCCTCGATCGCCGATCCATCGTCGAGCGCGCTGTCTCGACGACCATCCGTGAGGCGGAGTACGTGCGAACTCTTCGGTCTGCTTTGGTCTCGGTCTGGGTCGTCCTCGTGCTGCTGGCGACCGCCGGGTTCGCCGCCTTCTCGACGCGAGGCAGCTCCGGGCCGGCCGACACCACCTTCGGGGAGCCCGCTGCCGCGCCGTTGGCGGCTCCGGCCGTCTCGGCCCGCGTCGGCGCCTTCCTGCTCGCAGAGTCCCTGGTGTTCAGGGGTGAGCTGCCGGAGCGGATCGACCCGCCTTCGCCGGCCGTACAACTGGGTCCCGACGCCCTCTCCGTGACCCCGCTGACCGTGGGAGCGACGACGACCAGTACGACCACCACCAGCACGACGACCACCACGCTGGCGCCGACCACGACCACCACCCACGGGCACGCCGAACCGACCACCACCACCACCACCACCCACGTGCACGCCGAATCGACCACCACTACCACCCACGGACACGCCGAACCGACCACGACGACGACCGCCCCGCCCGACGCGGCCACCACGACCACCGAGGCGGCCGAGTCCACGACCACCACCAGCGCCGCGCCGGCGCCCGCCGGGGTCGAGCAGTGGCGAGGCCTCGTGGCTGCCTACTTCCCGGCCGATCGGGTGGAAGAGGCCCTGCGGGTGATGCACTGCGAGAGCAAGGGCGACCCGAATGCTCGCAACCCCTACTCGGGCGCCGCCGGCCTGTTCCAGTTCATGCCCCGCACGTGGGGCTGGGCCAGCGCAGAGGCCGGCTTCGACGGCGCGAGCGTGTACGATCCCGAGGCCAACGTCGCCGGCGCGGCGTGGCTCGTCGAGCACTCGATCGCCACGGGCCATTCGAGAGGAGCATGGGGTCACTGGACATGTCAACCGTGATGAGAAAGCTGTTCGGTCTACTCGGGGTCGCCGCCGGCCTCGCCGTCGTGAGCTGGCTGCTCAAGGACCGGCTGGTGCCGGTCCCGGACACCGCTCCCGCCGATCCGCGGCCGTTCCGACGACGTCGCAGCCGCCGCCTCGGCACGCCCCGACCAAGCGGCCGACTGGATCACTCAGGCCCGCTCCCGCAGCTGAAGCAGGCCCGAACGGCGTAGGCGGCCCTACGATCGGGCCATGCTCTACCTGACGGCTCCCGAAGCGCTCGGGGACCTGCTGGCGGGCGAGCCCCGCTATCGCGCCGACCAGCTCCGTGAGTGGCTGTACCGACGACCGGTTCTGGCCACCGCCGACATGACGAACCTCCCGGGCCGTCTGCGTGACGTCCTGGCGCCTGCGCTCTGGCCCTTCGGCGTGGAGGTGGAGCAGTCGGCCGACCGCGGGAGCACTCGCAAGTGGCTGTTCCGTGCACCAGACGGGGCCTCCATCGAGGCCGTTCTCATGGGTTACCGGGGCCGCACCACGCTGTGCATCTCGAGCCAGGCCGGCTGCGCCATGGCCTGCACCTTCTGCGCCACCGGCCAGTTCGGGTTCGAACGTCACCTCGAGGCAGGAGAGATCTTCGGGCAGGTGGCGTACGCCAACGCCTCGCTGCGGGACTCGCCCATGGCCGGCAGCCCGGAGCGGGTCACCAACATCGTGTTCATGGGCATGGGCGAGCCGCTCGCGAACTACCGGCGGGTGCGGGAAGCGATCCGCCGGATGGTCGAGGTCGCCGGGATGTCCGCGCGCGCCGTGACGGTGTCGACGGTCGGCATCGTGCCGGGCATCCGCAGACTGGCCGCCGAGCCGTGGCCGGTGGGGCTGGCGATCAGCCTCCACGCCGCAGACGACGACCTCCGCAGCCGCCTCGTCCCGCTCAACGACCGCTACCCGCTCGCAAACGTGATCGCCGCCGCAGCCGACTTCCGCGCCGCCAAAGGGCGCAGAGTCTCGATCGAGTGGACCTTGATCGACGGCGTCAACGACGGACCGGACCAGGCCCGCAAACTGGCGGCGGTCGCCAGGGAGCTGCGGGCACATGTCAACGTGATTCCCCTCAACCCCACCCCGCTGAGCTCCGACCGGCCATCGGCCGAGGCCGCCGTCCGCAGGTTCGTCGCCGTGGCCCGTCTCGAAGGAGCCAACGTCACCGTGCGCGATACCCGGGGCCGGGAGATCGACGCGGCCTGTGGGCAGCTGCGCCTGCGCCAAGCAGGAGAGCCGGCCGGGGTCGCCTGAACCGCGCGTACCCTGGGAGAGACGAGAGGAGGTCCCGGTGCGGCTCCAACCCGGCGACGCAGCGCCCCCCTTCGCGGCCGTCGACGACTCGGGCCGGCAGGTCCGGCGCGACGACTTCGCAGATACCAAGCTGGCCATCTACTTCTACCCGAAGGCCTTCACGCCCGGCTGCACCACCGAGTCGTGCGACTTCCGCGACAACCATGCGGCGCTGCGGGCGGCCGGGTACGAGGTGATCGGCGTGAGCCCCGACCCTCCCGAGAGGCTCCGCGCGTTCAAGTCCGAACACGAGCTGCCGTTCCCGCTGCTCTCCGACGAGGACCACCGGATCGCCGCGGCGTATGGAGCGTGGGGAACCAAGAAGAACTACGGCAGGGAGTACGAAGGGATCATTCGCTCCACGGTCGTAGTCGATCCTCGAGGCCGGGTGACCCATGCCTGGTACAACGTCCGTGCCAGAGGCCACGCCGGTCGCGTCGAGTCCGAGGTGGT
>CAYGCW010000008.1:11219-22067 GCA_964348465.1 uncultured Acidimicrobiia bacterium
TACGGCAGGGAGTACGAGGGGATCATTCGCTCCACAATCGTCGTCGACGCAACCGGCACCGTCGAGCACGCCTGGTACAACGTACGGGCGAAGGGACATGCGGACCGCGTGACCAGGGAGCTCGCCGGCTAGGCAGCTTGCGGACCTGCCGCTTCCAACGAACGCCTTCTGCCGCATCACGGACCAGCCATGCCACCCGCCGCCAAACGGTGTCCGCGGCGCGGGGTAGAAAAGGCTTGCCCGACTAGAATGCGCCGCCCGCAAGGGCGGACCGGATGGCTTGGACGATCAGAGCCCTGGGGCACCCCGTCGAGGGCGACCCCGTGCAGTGGCGAGGCAGCCTCAGCTCCAAGGTGCTGCCCCATGGCATCCTGGCCTGCCGGGCTGCGGTGCTCAACTTGCTGGCCGACGGCGTCGAGGCGGGGATCCGGCGCTGGGCCGCGGTCGGTGCGATCACCCACACCAGGGTGCGACGCAAGCCGATCACCGTCGCCTACGGCGCCATCGAGGTGCCTGCCGAGCCGGTGCTGATCACCGACGACGCGATCCGCGATCGTACGGTGTTCGACCTGCTCCTGCGCATGAACGACCCGGGTCGCGCCATCGCCGAGCTGGAGGCGATGATGCGCGAGGGCCGGCTGGGGCGAGGCGCCATCACGACACTGCTCGACCTCTCCCACGGCCGGCCGACACCCTCCATCAACCAGCTGCTCGTCGAGATCCAGGCGCGCCGGATCGTCTGACCGGCGCCGCCGCGAAGATGCAGCACCGGCTTGACCAGCAGCTTGCGAGCTCGGCCCGCTGGGCACCGCCGAAGCGCCAGTTCCCGTCCGTGCCCCATCGGGTCGTGACCCCCGGCCGGGCGGCGTCAGCGCCGGAACCAGCCGGCGTCGGCGGCCTCGGTGATGGCGCCCGACGTGTCGATGATGCGCGGCCCATCCGTCGACAGGCGCAGCTCCAGCGTCGTCCCCGGGGCCAGCAGGTGCTCGCGCTCTCCATCCAGCGCCAGCGCGCTCGGGGTGTCGATGCCCACCTCGATCGTGTCGCCGGGCCGCACCGTGCGGTGGTCGGCGACGCCGACAGAGCAGATCAGGCCCGGGCCGATGGGGGCAGAGACGCGCAGGCCGTCGGCCGCGAGCCGCAGGTAGAGGCCGCAGCCGGGCGGCAGCCCCGAGCCCAGCAGGCCGACGCCGATGGACGAGAGCCCGATGTCGCCGGGAGCCGCGCGCGTCACGAACACATGCCGAACCAGCTCGGGCCGCCACACCGCCCTGGCGCCCACGAACCGCTCCTCGTAGACGGCGGCGTCGACCAGCGCCAGGTCGGGGCCGACCTCATCGGACAGGATGTCGATGCGGGGCGTGGCGAACACGGAGCCCGGCGCCTGCCCGGTGGCGACCAGCCCGGCGGCGACCCCGGCCGTAGTCGCTTCGAGCATCCGCGGGAACACGTTGTTGGTCCCGGTCGAGATCGGGAGGATCGGCACGCCGGGCTGGGCCTTCGCCACCATCCGGTTGGTCCCGTCGCCGCCCAGCGTCACGATCGCTCCCACCCCCAGCTCGGCGAGCTGCCGGGCCGCCCGCATCGTGTCCCACTGGTCGAACCGCGCCGGCATGTCGAGGATGCCGGCGGCGAGGTCGAGGCGGACCCCGTCGAGCGCCTTCGCCCCGATCCCGAAGCGGTCGGGCATGATCCACACCCGCTCGACTCCAACGGCGTCGAGGCCGGTCAGCACCCGGCGCACGATGCTGACCTTCTCGACGTTGTCGAAGGTGGAGCCGTGGGCCACCAGCCGGCGGATGTCCTTGCCGCTGGCAGGGTTGGCGACGACGCCGACCGCGGTCACTCCGGCGACGTGTGCTTGCGCAGAAACGCCACGACGTGCTGGGCCACCTCGACGAACACCGGGTCGCCGGGCATCACCCAATCGAAGTGGCCCATGCCGCCGATCTCGATCAGCTCCGAGGTGTCCTCGATCGCAGCGTGCAAGCGGCGGGACTCCTCGATCGGCACCTGGCGGTCGGCAGTGCCATGGATCAACAACACCGGCCGCTCTCCCAGCCCGGCGACTTCCCGCTCCGGGCGGAACTCCACGAGACGCTCGGCCGACTCCAACGGCAGCTCGACCCGCATCTCCGAGTACTCCGCGTAGACCGCCTCCAGGAAGGCGGCCGAGTCCGGGTCCGGCTTCACGATTGCCAGCGGGTCGACCGGCGCCGATCGGCCCGTACGCACCCTCTGGACGCGGTCGTGTTCCATCTCGGCCACGAAGGCCTGCCATTCCTCGTCGTTGCGCAGGCTGCGCAGCCAGCGCTCTCCGTCGAACGGCGACTCCATGGCCACCACCGCCCTGATGCGCGGGTCGCGGGCCGCAGCCGCCACCGCGTTCGCGCCGCCGAGACTGAGGCCGATCGCAGCGACTCGTTCCGGGTCGACGTGGGGCACGTCCCGCAGGAACGTGACGGCGGCGCGCACGTCGCCCACCTGCTCTTCCGGGATCAGCCGGCCCCGGGGCCCCTCGCTCTCGCCGAAGCCCCGATAGTCGAACACCACCGACACCCAGCCGGCCGCGGCCAGCTGCTTGGCCATCTCGGGGAGCACGAGCTCCTTCAGGTAGGTGTAGCCCACGCAGAGGACGGCCGCAGGCAGCCGGTCCTCCGGGCCGGCGCCTGCCGGGGTGTACAGCAAACCGGCCAGCCGGTGCCCGTCGCTGTAGAAGGCCACCTTCTGGATCGGCTCCGTCGAGGGGGGCCGCCAGGCGAAGCGCTCGATGGCAGCCTCGACGTCGGCTCGGGTGACCATGCCTCCCGGCCCCGTGCCGTCGACCAGGTCGAGGTCGAGGTCGTGCTCGGCGGCGAGGCGGCGGGCCATGGGGTTGACCTTGAGCTTGGCGCCGGCGACCGCCGCCGCCGCCCGCCGGCCGGGCTTCGCCTCCTCCGGCTCGACCTCCACCGGAGGGGGCTCTTCCGGGATCTCCTCATCAGGAGCGACCACCACGGCCAGCGGAGTGCGGATGCGGACCGCCTCTCCCTCGGGGACGTAGATCTTGCCGAGCAGGCCCCCGGCCGGCGCTTCCAGCACGTTGGCGATCTTGTCCGACTCGACCTCGGCGATGCTCTCGCCCTTCTGGACCGCGTCGCCCTCCGCCTTCAACCACCGGGTGACGACGCCGCGCTCCATCGACAGGCCCCACTTGGGCATCACGATGAACGTGGCCACAGGTCAGGCCAGCGTCGCCTGCACGGCGCTCATGACGCGTTCCGGCGTGGGGACGAACGCGTCCTCCAGCACCGGGCTGAACGGCACCGGGGTATGCGGGGCCGTGACCAGCTTCACGGGAGCCGCCAGGTACTCCATCGCCTGCGTCGCCGCCAGGGTGGCGACATCGGTCGCCACGCTGCACCGAGGTGTGTCCTCGTCGACCACCACCAGCCGCCCGGTCTTCTGGATCGAGCCCAACACCGTGTCCGCGTCGAGCGGCGACAAGCTCCGCAGGTCGACGACCTCGGCCTCGACCCCCTGATCCGCCAGCTCTTCGGCGGCCTGGAGCGCGACGCTGCGCATACGGGAGATGGTGACCACGGTCACGTCGCTGCCCTCGCGTGCCACGTCGGCCTTGCCGAGCGGCACCAGGTACTCGCCCTCGGGCACCTCGCCGGATACGTCGTAGAGGATCTTGTTCTCGCAGAAGATCACCGGGTCATCGTCACGGATCGACGAGGCCAGCAGACCCTTGGCGTCGGCCGGGGTGGCGGGCGCCACCACCTTGAGGCCCGGGAAGTGGACGAACACGGAATACGGAGAATCGGAGTGCTGGGCCGCCGCTCGGAAGCCGGCGCCGGTCATCGTCCGCACCGTCAGCGGGATCTTCGCCTTGCCGCCGAACATGTACCGCATCTTGGCGGCCTGGTTGATGATCTGGTCGAGGCAGACGCCCATGAACCCGATGAACATCAGCTCGACCACGGGGCGAAGGCCGGTGGCGGCCGAGCCGACCCCGGCGCCGATGAAGGCCGACTCGGTGATCGGGGTGTCGATCACGCGCTCACGCCCGAACCGGTCGGCCAAGCCCTTGGTCACGCCGAGGACCCCGCCCCAGGCGTCGAAGTGCTCCTCCTTGTCGCTGTGGGGAGCGCCGCTGACGTCCTCGCCGAACAACACCACCTTCGCATCGCGCTCCATCTCGATCGCGAGGGCGTCGTTGATCGCCTCGCGGTAGGTCATCGTCTTCGGCCGTACGAGTGTCGTCATGTCATGGCCTCCCTGCTATCCGACCAGCTCGACGGCCTGGAACGGCCACAGCTCGGTGTCGGGGTAGTCGACGTAGACGTCGGTGAGCACTTCCTCGAGGGCCGGGTCGGGGCTGTCGAGCGCGAAGCGGACCGCCTCGTCGATCGCAGCCGTCGCCGCGGCGTCGATGGCCTCCAAATCGGCCTCGGTGATCTCACCCTGGGCCAACACCGCGGCCCGGAAGGACTCCAAGCAGTCGTTCGCCCGGTAGCGCTCCTCCTCGGCCCGGTCCCGATAGGCGACGGCGTCGCCCTCGAAGTGGCCGTAGTAGCGGTACGTCTGCGCCTCGATGAACGTGGGGCCCTCACCCCGGCGGGCCCTGGCGATCGCCTCACCGGCCGCCTCGTGGACCGCGAAGAAGTCCAGCCCGTCGACCGTCACGCTGGGCATCCCGAAGCCCCGGGCGCGGGCAGCGATGTCCTGGCCCGATACCGAGTAGTCCGGCGACGTGGTCTCCGCGTAGCCGTTGTTCTCGCAGACGAACACCACCGGCAGCTTCCAGATCCCGGCCAGGTTCATGCCTTCGAGCGTGGTGCCCTGGTTGGAGGCGCCGTCGCCGAAGAAGCAGACGACCACCTGGTCGGTACCGCGGCTCTTGGCGCTGAGGCCCGCTCCGCACGCGAGCGGGGGACCGCCCCCGACGATGCCGTTGGCGCCGAGCATGCCCTTGTCGACGTCGGCGATGTGCATCGAGCCGCCCTTGCCCCGGCAGGAGCCGGTGGCCTTCCCGTAGATCTCGGCCATCATCTCGTTGACATCGACGCCCTTGGCGATGCAGTGACCGTGGCCGCGATGGGTGCTGGTGATGAAGTCGTCGTCGGTGAGGTGGGAACACACCCCGACGGCAACCGCCTCCTCGCCGGCGTAGAGGTGGACGAACCCGGGGATCGTGCCCGACGCGAAGTCCTGGTGCAAACGATCCTCGAATTCGCGAATGAGACGCATCCGCCGGTACGCCTCGACTAGATCGGCCTTCTCCAAGCTCACGCGGCCCTCCTCTCGACGCCGTGTCTCGAAAGGTAGCCGATCGCAGTCAGGTCCTGCCAGCGAGACGGGCCATCACCATCAGAGGCCTCACTTGATGCCGGAGCTGGCGACGTTCTCCACGAAGTAGCGCTGTGCGAGGATGAACACGGTGAAGGGGATGAGCACCGACAGCACGATCGCCGCGAACAACAGGTTGGGGCCCTCGCCCGCCTGGCCGCCCAGGGTCTGCAGCGCCAGCGTCAACACGAAGTCCTCAGAGTTGGCGAGGTTGATCGAAACCAGCGGCCAGATGAACGAGTTCCACGCATACAGGAACATGAACGTCGCCAGGGTGGCGATCGCCGGCCAGGACAGCGGCACGAAGATCGTCCACAGGATCCGCCAGCGCTTGGCGCCGTCGATGAACGCCGCCTCCTCGAGGTCCTTCGGGATCGACACGAAGAACTGCCGCATCAGGAACGTCCCGTACGCGTTGAAGATGAACGGCCACACCAACGACCCCAGGGTGTTCACCCAGCCCAGCGACACCATGAGTCGGAAGAGCGGGACGATCAGCACGATGAACGGGATCATGATCGACCCGACGTACGCGACGAAGAGCTTGTCCCGCCCCGGGAAACGCACCCTGGAGAACGCGTAGCCGCCCATGATCGACGTGAACAAGGTGCCGCCCACGACCAGGATCGTCACGAGGATCGTGTTCGTGAGCGACCGGTCGAAGTCGCGCAGTTCGATGATCTCCTCGAAGTTCTGCCATTGCGGGTCGATCACCTCCGCTGCCTCCGTGGTGCGAACCACCGCGTAGGTCTCGACCGCAGCGTCGTCGACCGAGACGAAGCGCCCCACCGAAGTGCCCCGCACCAGCGCCAGCCGGGCGGTCTCGTCACCGAGCCGCACGTCGTACACCGGCACCGTGTCCCCTTCGATGGTGGCGACCTCCCCGGTGTCGGCGGCCAGCGCCAGCGGCCAGGCAACCGTGTCTTCCGGCCGGTCGAGGCGGGCGAACAGACCGGCCTCAACGCCCGATTCGGCGAGGTAGGCGGTCTCGGTGCCCCGGCCCGGCGCCTCCACACTGAAGAGGGCGACCTCCTCTCCACCGATCTCTGCGGTGGCCGGGCTGCGGGGCAGGATCTTGGGCGGGTAGCGGAACGTGTCCTCGGGCGTCTTCAGCGCAGTGGCGGCCATGTACACGAACGGGAACAGCATGACGGCCGCGAACCCCAGCAGCACCGCGTAGGCCCCGCCCCGCACCAGTCCGGTGCGCAGCAATCGCGCCCGCCGGGCGCGGCGCGCCTGGGCGGTCCGGACGGTGCTCATCGGCTCAGCACCCCCTCGTCACCGCCGCGCCGGAAGTAGAGCAGCGTCACCGCGAAGATCAGCACGAACAGCGCCCACGCCACCGCCGAGGCGTAGCCGATCTCGAATTGCTGGAACGCGTTCTGATACAGGTAGACCACCGGTGTCAGCGTCGAGTTGCCCGGTCCCGCCGGCGGCGACGGGGACTGGAGGATGAACGGCTCGTTGAACAGCTGGAGGGCCAGGATCGTCGTGGTGGCCACCACGAAGACGGTCGTGGGGCGCAGGGTGGGGACGGTGATCTTGCGGAACTTCTGCCAGGGCCCGGCTCCGTCGATCTCGGCCGCCTCGTACATCGTCTTGTCGATGCCCTGCATCCCGGCCAGGAACAGCACCGTGTTGAAACCGATCTGCTGCCAAACGAACAGGATGATGACCGCGATCAGGGCGATGTTGGCGTCGGAGATCCACTGCGGCTGGGGGGCGTCGATGCTCGAACCGAACAGCGCGTCGAACCACTCGGCGACCTTGAGGATGGAGAAGTTCAAGTACCCGATGGTCGAGTTGAAGAGCTGCTTCCAGATCAGCGTGACGCCCACCACGCCGGCGATCGACGGCAGGAAGTACACGGCCCGGAAGACCTTCATCCCCGGCAGCTTCGAGTTCAGCAGCGCCGCCAGCAGCAGCGCCGGCACCACCGCCAGCGGGATGGCCACCAGGCCGAACACGACGATGTTGCGGAGCGACCGCAGGAACAGGTCGTCGGACAGCAGGTCGACGAAGTTCCGGATGCCGACGAACTCGGCATCGGTGAGCCCGTCCCACTCGGTGAACGCGAACAGCAGCGACAGCACCAGCGGACCGGCGAAGAACGCCAGGAAGCCCAACACGTTGGGGGCGACGAACAGCAGCCCGTCCATGGTCTCCACCTGACGCTGGGTGCTGCCGAAGAGCCGCCCGGCGGCGTCGGACCACAGCAGGCGGGCGAACCCACCGGCTACCGCCGCCACCACCAGCACCGGCAGCACCTCGCCGCGCACCGCCCGCCGGGCGAACTCGACGAGGCCGGGCAGCAGGCCCATCGATAGGGCGAGGATCGCCAGCCCGGCGAGCATCGTCCACCGTGCTGCCGTGCGGAGCGCGTCCTGGGCGCGACCGCCCCGCTCGGCGTAGCTCTGCACCAGCCAGCCGACCACGACGATGCCCAGCCAGCCGATGCTGCGGTTGAACGCCTCGCCGGCGGCGTCGAGACCGGTGAAGACCCCGATGCGGTTCAGCGCGACGAAGCCGGCCACGACGGCCAGCAGGAAGTCGACCAACAGCCCGGCCAGGCGCCCGGCATGCACCCGGCGCAACGTCCACCACACGGCGAGGCCGGCGCCGATGGTGGTCCCCACCAGCGCCAGGGCCAACGTCCACCGCACCGGGCCGTCGAGCACGATACCGCGCTGGACGAGCGTGCCGACGAGGCCGGCGGCGGCGAGCGCCGCGGTCGTGACCCGCCAGGCGAGTAGCGGGCGGTACCAGGCGGGGGCGTCGCCGCTCACGACTGGAGGCGCAGCGGTGGTAGTGGTCATCCCTCTCCTGGGGAGATCGTCGCGGGGGCCGGGTCACGCCCGGCCCCCGCGAGTGGTGCGATCAGCCGTCGAAGGCGGACGCTGTCTCGCCGCAGATGTTGGCCCCGAAGTCGGCGATGTCGCGCTCGCCGGTGACGACGGCCCCGATGGCCCCGTCCATGGCGGTCACGTACTCCGGCCAGCTCCCGGCCCACAGCGGACCCTCGGTCGCCGGGTTGTTGTTGAGCCCGTCGAGGAACGCCTGGTTGTTCTCCGGCGGCGTGAAGCCGAGGAAGGCATCGAGAGCTTCCTGGCTGACCCGACTGGGGATGTTGGCGCCCAGCTCGGAGATCTGGGCCTGGACGTCCGCCTGGGTCAGCGCCTGCACCAGTGACCAGGCGGCAGCCGGGTCCTCGGTGCTGGCGTTCACCACGTAGGCGCCCCAGAACAGCCAGTTCCCTGGCCCGGCCGGGCCCGTGGGCAAGCCGACGACGTCCCAGTCGAACTCCACGGTGCGGATGCCGGGCGTCGCCCAGCGGCCGTTCTGGAACATGCCCACGGTGCCGGCCCGGAAGGGTCCCTCCGGGTCCTCGCCGTAGGGGATGACGGCGTCAGTGGCATACAGGTCGCGCAGTGCCGTCAGGCCGGCGATCGACGCCTCGGCGTCGAGCCCGCATGCGGTCCGGTCGGCGTTGAAGAAGCCGCCGCCGGCGGCGTTGATCCAGGCGCCGTAAGGGCCCCACCAGGCGCTCTGGCCGTAGCCCTTGATCTCCCCACCAAGGGCGGCCACGTCGGCCACCACCTGGTTGAAGGCCTCCCACGTCCACTCGCCGTTGGCTTCGAGCTCCAACGGGTCGGCTGCCCCGGCCTCGGCGATCAGGTCCCTGTTCACATAGAGGGCGAACGTGGACACGTCGCGCGGCAGACCCCACAGGGCGTTGCCGGGCTGGCCGGTGTCGAGCTCGGTGGTCAGATGGGCCATGGGACCCGGGTAGAAGTCGCCGTCGCTGTGCCCGGTGGCATCGGCGAACTCGCGGAGGTCGAGGATGACGTCGCGGGACGCGAAGTCGGCGACGTCGGTGCCCGGGATCCAGAACACGTCGGGGGCGGTGCCCGCCGACAGGTTGGTCAGCAGCGTCTGCTGGTAGCCGGCGCCCTCGTTGGAGCCCGGCTCGTAGGTCAGCGTGACGCCGTCCAGCGATGCGTCGAGCTGGTCGGAGATCGACGCGTAGACGGCCGCCTCCTCCGGGTTGTCGGGCCGGGTCATCCAGCGCAGCGCCACCTCGTCGCCGCCCGTGGGGGCCGCGGTCGTCGCGGGTGCGCCCGGCACCGTCGTGGCCGCCGCAGTCGTCGTCGTCGGGTCGCCGCTGTCTCCGCACGCGGCGGCGACGAGCGCCACGAGTGCGAGCAACAGTAAGAGTCTCCGCATTACTCGATTCCTCCTCGTTGGGGTCGCGCGCCTCGAACGGGCAGCGCGGGCAAGCGGCCGCAGCCTACGGCGGCATCCGCCGCTGAGCCAACTACGTGTCGTCCGGGACCCGGTAGGGCTCCTCGAGCTCCACCACCGCGCCCCCGCTCACGGCGGTCTCGAGCAACTCGAGCGCGGTGGAGAGCACCTGCCGGTGACGCGCGGCGTCGAACGGAGCCCCGAACGGCCTCCCCATCGGGTGGCGGGTGACGACCGCCCGCGACAGCCGCATGTCGCCCACCACGTGCCGGAAGGCGCGCACGTACACCGAGACGGTGGGAATGCCTGCCTCTTCGAACGTCCTGGCGACGTGTCCGACCGACACGTGACACACCGGTCAGACGGGAACCAGAAGCACCGCGTCGACCGCCCTCTCCGCCAGCAGGCGGGCCCAGCGGGGGGCACTCTCGGCGAGGATGCGTCGCTGCGATGCGGCGCCGACGAACGAGTAGGCCGGATCCGCCATCTCTCCGATCGCGCCCGCCGCCGCCAGTTCCCGCAGCCGCTCCAGCGGGAACGCAACGTTTGGGTCGAGAGCTGCGCCGCGAACGTCGTAGCCGCCGTGCCGCACCCGGAGGTCGCCGACCGGGGTGCGGGCCGGTATCTCCGAGAGCTGCGGGGCAGCACGCAGGAACTCGGAGATGCGGGCCACAGCCTGGGCCTGCGTCATGGCCCGCTCGCCGAACGGCTCGGGGTCGTCTCCTATCGCGAAGTGACCGCTCGAGGTCAGGAGGGCGACCCGCGATTCGGCTACCGGCTTCGACATCGGCGCGAACGGCCCGTCGTCGTAGGTCCACGTGCGAGCGGTTCCCGCCGGGGGCTGGTACCCACGCACCTGCCACGCGTAGGCGTGGTCGACGAGCCGCCCCGGGTCGCCGTCGTCAACGGTCTCGCCCAGCTTCTCCAGGAGGGAGCTGAGGAACTCGGCGGCCTCGTCGTCCGGGAGCTTCTCGAGGAACTTGAACGCCAGGTCGGTCCGGGAGCCGTAGGCGAGCGACGCGACGAACTCCCGGATGGTCTCGCCGCCGTCAGCCACCTGCGCTCCAATCGCCGGTGACGGCGTGCCCGGCGGCCATGAGGGCCGACGCGGCCTCTGTGAGGTCGGTGTCTTTGACGAGGTCGAGGGTGCCCGCCACCTGCAGCGCTCTCCAGCCGGGCTCCCGGGGCGGGCCGTCGGGCACCGCCGCCTCGTCGCGCACGACCGACACCTCGCCGGGTGTTCGCACCACCGCCGTGAGCGCTCCCTTGGCC
>CAYGCW010000009.1:0-22053 GCA_964348465.1 uncultured Acidimicrobiia bacterium
GGCAAGCCGGTGACGTTCGGCCCCGACGGGGAACGCGGCGTGGTGATCGAAGGCGGGACGGCCCGTCTCGTCGACGTGGCCGAGGTCGGCCTCGACGCCGTCCACGTCCACGACGCCACTGCGGCGGAGCCGGCGGCGGCGTTCGCGCTGAGCCGGCTGTCCCACGGCCCGCATGGGCCCACCCCGATCGGCGTCTTCCGGGACTTCGAGGTCCCCACCTACGACCACCTGCTGCGCCGCCAGCTCGTCGACGCCCAGGCCGCCAAGGGTCCTGGCGATCTCGGCAAGCTGCTGACGTCGGTGGGGACCTGGACGGTCGAATAGCGGCCAGTTGCGACGGCCCCGGCCGGGGTCGAGCGATCAGGTCGTGTGCCACCACACGGTCGCCAGCTCGCGGACCGGGTCGCCGAGCACCAGCCACTCTTCGACCGCCCGCACCTCGGGACGGAGCAGCGCCTCCAGCTCGCCCGCCCGCTCGGCCGGGAGCACGAGACGGCGGCGCTGGAACTCGACCAGCTCCTCGAAGTCTGCGAACCGCAGGCCGCCAGGCCGGCTCCATCGCGTGACCTGCGGGTGGACGCCGACGGCTTCCTTCACGACCGCCGCGAAGTCGTCGACGGTGGGGCCGCCGGGCCGGTCGAGGCCGTGGAGCGCCCGGTAGAGCGGCGTCAGCGAGCTCCACGGGTGGGATGGGGTGAGCTCAACGGCCACCGCGGTGCCAGCGGCGTCGTGCAGGGCCGCCACGAACGGCGTGATGTCTTGGACGTCGTACACGACGTGGGCGCACAAGGCCACGTCGTGGGTGCCGGCCGCCGCCGCCGCCTCGGGCCACGCGGCTTCGATGACGGTCACCGGCACGCCGAGCCGGTCGGCCTCGGCGCGCAGCCCCTCGGCCATGCCCGGGTTGCGCTCCACTGCGGTGAGCGGGTGGCCGGCGGCGGCGAGCGTCAGCGACGCCCGGCCGGTGCCGGCGCCCACGTCGAGCAGGGTGCCGCCTTCCGGGAGCAGGCTCCGGACGATCGCCGTGGTCTCCGGCTCGTCCGCGGCCTGCTCCTGGGCCTCGGTACGCCGCTTCCACAGCTCCGGCGGCCACGAGTAGGGCGAGTCGGGGACGGCATCGAGCAGCTCCTGGGGGATGGCCCACGCCTCGAGCTGGCCGCGCCAGCGGGCCGCGGCCGGCCCGCCGCTCACCGCAGGCCCGCGAACAGGTCGGTCTCAGGCTCCGGGACGGGTACCCGCGTGAACGCCCTGGTGAACGGCTCGCGGCCGAGGAACGCCCTCCGGTCTGCCTCGGTGAGCTGGTGGAACCAGCCGTCGGCGGGGATCTGCGACACGTGGGCGAGCACCGCCTTCTCCTTGGCGACGACGAACTCGGGCGACTCCAGCCACACGGTGATGTCCTCGTCGCGGCTCCCGGCCTCCGGCTCCTTCGCCGCCTCCTCGGGGTCCATCTCGCCGGCTTCGGCGGCCCGGCGCTGCATGGCCCTCACCGCCGAGCGGGGGAAGGTGGCCCAGTAGAGCTTCGCCGGCTGCCACGGCTCCTCGCCGTCCGCAGGCGGGAAGCGGCCGACGTCGGCGGCGCCGAAGAAGGCCGCGGTGCCGACCCGGTGGACCTGGATGTGGTCCGGGTGGCCGTAGCCGCCGAACGGGTCGTAGGCGGTGACGACCTCGGGCCGGTGGCGGCGGATGAGCCGCACCAGGCGGCCGGTCGCCTCGGCGAAGTCTGCCTGCCAGAAGGCCTCCGGGTGGGTGTTGGCGTCGGCGCCCATCATCCCCGAGTCCCGGTAGCCGAGCCAGTGGTGGGTGGTCACGCCCAGCGCCTCCAGCGCAGCGGCCATCTCGGCTTCGCGGACCGCGCCGAGCCGCGGCGACACCTCGCCGGGCTCGTCGTGGTTGTGCACGTCGCCCTCCTCGCCCTTGGTGGCGGTGACCACGACGACCTCCTCGCCGGCGGCGGCGTAGCGGGCGAGCGTCGCTCCCATCGAGAGCGACTCGTCGTCCGGATGGGCGTGGACGGCGAGCAGACCGGCCATCTCAGCCGCCTCCGAGGGACAGCAGCACGCAGAGCGCGCCCCACATCGCCAGGCTGCGGGACAGGCTGCGCATGTTCCCCCGGCGCGGCTGCGCACCGGCGGGGCCGTACGGCTGCATGCCCGGCGTGATGCCCGACTGGGCCGGTACCGCCGGATGGTGCAGGCCCTGGGTGGCGAGGCGCGTGGGGAACGTCGACGGCACGTGCAGATACTTGTCCACGACGTGCCGGGGCGGGGGCGGGTCGGGCAGCAGGGCCGCCACCGCGGCCGACACGAAGAACCCGGCCGCCCACACGAGGCCCGGCACGTGCACGGTGATCTCGGCGAACAGCATGCGCCGAGGCTACCCCGCCCGGGATAGTGGCGGGTACGGGGCTACGCTGCGAGCGCGATGCCCAGCGCCCGCTACACCCACCACGTCGAGATCCCGGTGCCGCCGGTGACGGCCTGGGAGCTGCTGCAGCTTCCCGAAACGTGGGCGAGCCTCGGCGCCGTCGACAGGGTGTGGGACCCGGCGCACGAGAACGGAGTGCTGCGCGGCTACCGCTGGCAGGGCCAGGCCGGGCCGCGGACCGTGGAGGGCACCGCCCGCACCGTCGAAGCCGCCGCCCCGGAACGCATGCGGGTCGACCTCGACGCCGGCGACTTCACCGGCTCGCTCACCGTCCGGCTCTCCCCCAACGGCGGCCGTACCACGGGCCTGGAGGTGGAGCTCGCCATCCGCACCGACAGCCTGCTGATGTCGGCGCTGTTCCCCCTGATCTCCGGCGTGATCGAGCGGGAGTTCCCCGGCCAGGTCGACGGTTTCGCAGATCGCGTGCGCGCCGGAGCCTGAGGCCCGCCTCAGATCGGACGGCGCCGCTTCGACGAGATGATCCCCGTGTCGAAGCCCCCCAGGTGGAGGCCGCCGGCCCAGCGGGCGTGCTCGATCTTGAGGCAGCGGTCCTGCACCACCTCGAGGCCGGCGGCCCGCGCCCGGGCGGCGGCCACGTCGTGGCGGAGCCCCAGCTGGAGCCACACGACCTGGGCGCCGATCGCGATGGCCTCGTCGACGACCCCGGGGATCTCCGACTCGCGCCGGAACACGTCGACGATGTCGGGCACCTCGGGGAGGTCCCGCAGCGACGGGTAGCACTTCAGGCCGAGGACCTCCTCGTAGGCGGGGTTGACCGGATAGATGCGCAGGTGGGTTCGGACCAGGTAGCTGGCGACGAAGTTCGACGACCGGATCGGGTTGGCCGACACCCCGACCAGCGCCACCGACCGGGCGGTGCGGATGATGCGCAGCCGCTCGCGAGCGTCGGGCTCGACGGTGACGGTGGTGCCGCTCCCACCCGCTCCCTCCCCGGCGGCGCTCATGCGCCGCCCCCGAGCGCCTGGTCGAGATCCCAGAGGATGTCGGCGGCGTCCTCCAGTCCCACCGAGATGCGGATCATGTCCTCCCCCACCCCGGCGGCGGCGCGCTCGTCGACCGGCACCTGCTGGTGGGTGGTGCTGGCCGGGTGGATCCCCAGCGTCTTGGCGTCGCCGACGTTGGCGAGATGGCTGGCGAGCTGCACGGACTCGATGAACTTGACGCCGGCCTCGAATCCGCCGGCGAGCCCGAAGGTGAACACGGCCCCGGGGCCCTCCGGGACGTACTTCTCGGCGAGCGCCGTCCAGCGGTTGTCGGGGAAGATCGGGAAGCTCACCCACGACACGGCCGGGTGGCCGGCGAGGAACTCGGCGACGACCCGGGCGTTGGCGACGTGGCGAGCCATCCGCAGCGGCAGCGTCTCCAGGCCGATCAGCAGCAGGAACGCGTTGAACGGCGACAGCGCCGCCCCGACGTCGCGCAGCAGCTCCACCCTGGCCTTGGTGAGGTAGGCGTACTCGCGGAAGTTGTCCCAGAACCGCAGGTCGTGATAGGCCGGCGACGGCTCGGTGATCAGTGGGAAGTTGCCGTTGTCGAACGGGAAACGCCCGCTCTCGACGATCACGCCGGCGATCACTGCGCCGTGGCCGCCGATGAACTTGGTGGCGCTGTGCACCACGATGTCGGCGCCGTGCTCGATCGGCCGGCACAGGTAGGGCGTGGCGAAGGTGTTGTCGACGATGAGCGGCACCCCGTGGTCGTGGGCGACGGCCGCCACCGCCTCGATGTCGAGGACGTCGGCCCGCGGGTTGCCGATCGTCTCGCCGTAGACCGCCTTGGTGCGGTCCGTGCAGGCGGCGGCGATCGCCGCGGGGTCGCCGCCGTCCACGAACGAGACGTCGATGCCCATGCGCCGCAGCGTCACGTCGAACTGCGTGTAGGTGCCCCCGTACAGGCTGCGGGCGGCCACCACGTGGTCTCCGCTGCAGGCCAGGGCGAGGATCGCGATGAGCTGCGCCGCCTGGCCGGATGCGGTGGCCAGCGCCCCCAGGCCGCCCTCGAGCGAAGCCATGCGCTCCTCGAACGCAGCAGTGGTCGGGTTGCCGATGCGGGTGTAGATGTTGCCGTAGGTCTGGAGGGCGAAGAGATCGGCGGCCTGGGTCGTGTCGTCGAAGACGAACGACGTCGTGGCGTAGATCGGCATCGCCCGCGCCCCCGTTTCGGGGTCGGGGGGCTGGCCGGCATGGATGGCCCTGGTGTCGAAGCCGAACGTGCGCTCGGTCATCCGCTGCTCCCGTCGTCGGGAACGAGGAAGTGTAGGGCCGTTCCCCGGGCGCCGACCTTGACAAGCGCAGGCGGTTGCCCTACACAAGTCCCCACAACTCATCCAGAAAAGGTGGAGGGACGGGCCCTGCGAAGCCTTGGCAACCATCCCGGCAGGGAAAGGTGCCAATTCCCGCCCCCGGCGATGCCGGAGGGAGAGATGAGACGGATGCGCTCGCCGCACCGGCTCAACTCCCCGGGGCGGTGCTCCCCGGTTCCCCCTCCGCAGGAGGCCGCGCATGGGCATAGCAGCACACGAGCCGGGCGATCCGTCCGGGTACGGCGCCGACGAGCTGACCCGCTGGTTCGCCGCCGGCGACTTCGGGGTGGAGGAGGGGACGGTGCTGCCCGACGTCACCGTCGCCTACCGGACGTGGGGGCGCCTGAACGCCGCCAGGGACAACGCCGTCATCGTGTGCCATGCGCTGACCGGCGACCAGAACGCCGACCGGTGGTGGGGCACCGCCATCGGCCCCGGCCGCGGCATCGACACCGACCGCTGGTTCGTGATCTGCTCCAACGTCCTGGGCGGCTGCTACGGAACGACCGGGCCCGGCGCGGCCGACCCGGCCCGCGGCCGGCCGTGGGGACCGGACTTCCCGCACGTGACGGTCCGGGACCTGGTGCGCCTCCAGCACCGGCTGCTGGAGCACCTCGGCGTCCGCAGAGTGGCGCTCGTGGTGGGCGGATCGATGGGCGGCATGCAGGTGCTCGAGTGGGCGATCATGTATCCGGACATCGTCGACGCCATCGCCCCGATCTCGGTGGGCGCCGTCCATTCGCCGTGGTGCATCGGCGTCAGCGAAGCGCAGCGGCAAGCCATTTTCGCCGACCCGGACTGGCGGGACGGCCGCTACCCGCCCGACCGGCCGCCGCTGCGCGGCCTGGCGGTGGCCCGGCAGGTGGCCATCGTCTCGTACCGCAGCCCGGCGTCGTTCGAGGAGAAGTTCGGCCGCCGCCAGGACTGGGGCAGCAACGCCGAGGAGGGCCTGTTCGACGTGGAGTCCTACCTGCGCCACCAGGGCCAGGCCCTGGTCGAACGGTTCGACGCCAACACCTACGTGACCCTCACCTACACGATGGACTCCCACGACGTCGGCCGGGGCCGGGGCGGCGTGGCCGCGGCGCTGGGTGCGGTGCGAGCCCCGGCGCTGGTCATCGGGATCAGCAGCGACGTGCTCTACCCGGTGGAGGAGCAGCACGAGCTGGCCGACCTGCTCCCGGCCGCGACATACGAGGAACTCGACGTCCCCCACGGCCACGACGGTTTCCTCATCGAGCATCAGGCCGTCGGCGGCCTGGTCGGCGGCTTCCTGTCGGAGCGAGCCGGCGAGGTGGCATAGCCGGGGGCTACTCGCCTCTGAAGATCCCGACCGTGTCGACGCCGTCGGCCGTCCAATCGCCGGCGATGATGCGGTCGCCGGGGTCGCCGTAGAAGAACTCGGCGTCGGCGGTGCCGGTCGTGAGCGTGTTGCGGAAGTACACGAAACCGGTCGGCTCCCGGTAGAGCCCGACGGTGTCGACGCCGTCGCCGTCGAAGTCGCCTGCGAACGGGGCGTCGCCCGGGTTCCCGAACACGAAGTCGGTGGTGGCGGCGCCGAGGCCGCCGCCGCCGGTGCCGAGGGCGTCGATCACGAACACCCGCGACTGCGAGGGCCGGTAGATCGAGACGGTGTCGCAGCCGTCGCCGTCCCAGTCGCCGGCCAGCGGCAGGTCGCCCGGGTTGCCGAAGAAGAAGCGAAGATCGGCCACTCCCTGGGTGTTGGAGTTGCGGAGGTAGACGAAGCCGTCGGACCGCCGGTACATGCCCGGCGTGTCGATGCCGTCGCAGTCCCAGTCGCCCATGATCGGGCTGTCGCCGGGGTCGCCGAAGTAGAACACCCGCTCGCTGCCGTCGGGCATCCGCAGGTGCCACAAGCCCTGGCTGGTGTCGACGAGGGCCACCGAGTCGGCGTCCGGGAAGGCCGCCAACGCGTAGGGGCCGCCCGGAGCCGACTGCTGCGGAGCCGGGCCGCAGGCCGCGACCCCCAGCGCCGCCGCCAGCGCGAGTGCCGCAGCCCTCATGGGGCCTCCTCGAACCGGCCGCTGAGCGGCACCCAGCCCGGCCTGCCGAAGGTGAAGTCCTCGTCGGCGGGGCCCGGGGTGTTGGTGTGACGGAGGTAGAAGCGGCCCCGGGGCGGGACGGCGCCGATCGGATCGGTGCCCGCTTCGATGGCGGCGACGAGGGCGTCCGCCTCGGGGCCGCAGAAGGGCTCCAGCCGCACGCCGCCGGCTGCCAGCCGCTCCCGCACCATGCGGGCCAGGTCGCCGTCGCGGA
Source organism: uncultured Acidimicrobiia bacterium (assembly GCA_964348465.1). Lineage (GTDB taxonomy): Bacteria > Actinomycetota > Acidimicrobiia > Spongiisociales > JAOTWH01 > CAYGCW01. The sequence continues at coordinate 7,028 of CAYGCW010000009.1, forward strand.
TCAGCGGGTAGAGGGCGGTCCCGGGACAGGCGGTGGCGGCGTAGTCCTTGTGACCCCTGATCGTGTCGGGACTCACCGCGAACTCGCCGGCCGCCCACGCCAGCACGTCGACGAGCGTCGTGAGCTGCGGCTCCGGCACCGCCTGGCGGGTGAAGTCGCCCTGGCACGACACCAGGAAGTGGCCGGTGGGGTCGTACGAGGTGAACGTGTCGCCGCGGAACTCGACCGGGCGGCCTTCGTAGACGTGGCCGCGGCCGTCCACGAGGTAGTGGTAGGCGAGGTCCGGCCAGCCGGCCTGCTGATGGTGGAGCTGGTGACGGCGGGCGAAGCGGGGCGCTTCGGTGTTCGACGCGAGCAGCGCGGCCGTGTGGTGGACGGTGAGCCGCTCGATGGTGTGGCGCACGAACCCGCTGCCGACCGGGCGGGCGTCCCAGGCGTCCTTGCAGATCGCCGCCACGCCGCGGGACCGGCCGGCGTCGAGCCCGCCGGGGAGGACCGCCAGCCGGCGCCAGAGGAAACCGGTGCCGCCGACCGCCGCCCCGGCGCCGACGAACGCTCCGGCGAGCGCCAGGAAGTCGCGCCGGGTGAAGCTGCGCATGGCCTGATTGTCTCACGACTCGGCGCCGGCGCGGGTTTGCCGGGCCGGGATCGGGGGTACGGCAACCCCATGCTGTTCTTCATAGGCCTGCTGGCCATCACGCTGCCGGCGGTGGCGCTCCTCGTCGCGAGGAGTCGCACCGCCCGCCGCCACGGCGTCCCGGGCGAGCCGGACCGGCCCGCCTGGCCGGGTGCCGAGTCGCAGGGCGTTCCCGCCGCGCGCCACCCGATCGCGCTACGGCCCGGGCGGGGCCCGGGCCGTGATGCGCTGGGTTGGCGGGCGGCGGCTAGAAGATCAGGAGCAGCAGCAGAACGATGAGGATCAGCGTCCCGAGGCCGATGGGGATGTACATTGCGACTCCTTCCTTGCGTGCTAGCTCCTGAGCTACCCGCAAGGCCGGGTCGGTAAACCTCAGAGGTGGGCCATCTCCACCGGCTCGACGTCATCGGCCGGGGTGAAGCCGAAGATGCGCCCGTAGAACCACAGCTCTGCCTCCCGCGCCCGAATCTGGGTCGCGGCCATGCGGAAGCCATGCTGCTCACCCGCGAACGCGACGTAGGCGTGCGGAACCCGGTTGGCGTCGAGGGCCGCCACCATCGCCTCCGCCTGCGCCGGCGGCACGACGGCGTCCTCGAGGCCCTGGAACAGGATCACCGGGCACGAGATGCCGTCGGCGTGATAGGCGGCGGAGCGCTCCCGATAGAGGTCCTCGGCGTCGGGCCACGGACCCACCAGCCGGTCGAGGTAGCGCGACTCGAACTTGTGGGTGTGCTCGGCGAGGCCTCCCAGGTCGGCCACCCCGAAGTAGCTGGCGCCGGCCGCGAACACGTCGTGGAACGCCAGCGCGTTCAGCGTGGTGAAGCCGCCGGCGCTGCCGCCCCTGATCGCCAGCCGGTTGCCGTCGACCTTGCCCTCGGCCACGAGGTGGCGGGCCGCGTTGATGCAGTCCTCGACGTCGACGATGCCCCACGTGCCCGCGAGCCGCTCCCGGTAGGCGCGCCCGTAGCCCGTGGAGCCGCCGTAGTCGACGTCGACGATGGCGAAGCCGCGGCTGGTCCAATACTGGTAGCCGGGATCCAACTCCGCCGAGGTTGCCGACGTCGGCCCACCGTGGCTCACCACCAGCAGCGGCGGCAACTCGTCTTCCGGCCCGGCGAAATCCCGGTTCGCCGGGGCGTAGAAGTAGGCATGGGCGGTGAGCCCGCCCGCGGTGGGGAACTCGATCGGCTCGGCCACGCTCAGGTAGCCGGCGGGGACGGTGAGGGTCGAGCCGGGGCGGACGACCTCCGTCTCACCGTCGGCGATGCCGATCCGCACGATCGACATCGGCAGATCGGCGCCGCCGCCGACGGCCCACATCTCGCCGTCGCCAGGCGCGAGCCAGGCGCTCAGCTCCGCAGGCGCCGGCACCTCCTGCAGCCCGCCATCGCCGAGGACCGCCAGGTGGTCGACGCCGCCCTCGCGGAAGACGCAGACCGGCCGGCCGTCGTCGAGGAAGCCGTAGCGCGACATGCCGAACACCCAGGCGGGCAGTCCGAACTCGGCCTGGCGCGGCGCCAGCGGCGCGGGGCCGTCGGCACCCGCCCGGTACAGGTTCCACCAGCCGCTGCGGTCCGAGACGAAGTGAAGGACGCCGTCCGGCCCCCACGCCGGCTGGAACACGGATTCGCCGGGCCCGCCCGCCACCCGCTCCGGTGTCGCCGGCCCGGCGGCGCCGACCCGGGCCACCTGGAGCGTCGTGCCGTCCCACGGCATGTTGGGATGGTCCCACTCCAGCCAGGCGAGGCGGGTGCCGTCGGGGGAGACCCGGGGCGCCGCGTAGAAGTCGCGGCCCGCGGCGAGCAGCTGGGGCGGAGCCGAGCCGTCGGCCGGCACGGAGACGACCTCGTTGGCGGGCTCGCCGCCGGTGTCGTGACGCTCCCGAACACAGTAGATCGTGCTCCCGTCGGAACTGAGATCGAAGTCGGCGTACCGCCACGCCCGCGCCTCCGGGGGCGCGAGGGTGATCGCCGCCGGCTCACCGCCGGGGTCGAGGCGATAGAGGCGCTGATCGTCGAAGTGGGTGAAGAACACGGTGCCGCCGTGCACCGCGTACGCAGCGCCCCCGTATTCGTGGACGAGCGTGCGGGCGTTCCAGCCTTGCGGGAGCGCGTCCTCGATCGTCCCATCCGCCCGCCGGCGCACGATCACGGTGCGACCGGCTTCCAGCGGACGGCTCTCCAGCCAGTAGGCGTCGGCGCCGTCGCGACGGGGCTCGGCCAGGCCCACGCCGGTCTCGGTGAGCATGGCGGCGCTGATCGGCGACGTCCACGATCCGTAAGGTGCAGTCTCGGGCAACGGGCCTCCGGGGACGGGCCCGCAGGCTAACGCGGCGCGTGACGCGCTACGACCCCTCGCCCTCGGCCGGGGCTGCGGCGGCCCCGGTCTCGTCCGGCAGCTCCGGGCCCTGGAACGACGGGATCTGCTCGATTCCCTCGGTCTCCAGGTCGATGAGTCCGGACACCACCGCCACTTCGTCGAGCGATGCATCGGCGAACGCCCGGAGCCGCTGCTCGATGTCGGCGACGGCGGTGCGGAGCTGCGCCAGCCGCTGCTGGAGGCGATGCTGCTCGGCACGAGTCTGCTCGTCGGCCTCCTCCGCGCGGCGGCGCGCGTCCGTGAGCAGGCGGGTCGCCTCGCTCTCCGCGCCGTCGCGGGCATGGGCCGCCTCCTCCCTGGCCTCGGTGACCAGGGCGTCGGATTCGGCGCGGGCTGCCGACCGCATCTGCTCCGCCTCGGCGCGGGCCGCGGCGACGGCCTCCTCGGCCTGCCGCTGCGCCTCCGACACGAGGTGCTCGGCCTCGGCGCGCGCCTCTTCCTCGATCTCGCGCTTGCTGCGGGAGGCGGCGAGGAACGTCCGCTTGACGGCCTCCTCGGCGTCCTCGAGCTCGCTCACCCGGGCGTTGGCGGCCTTGATCGTGTCGGCGGCCTTGGCCAGCTCGGCCTCGTACGCACGGAGGGTCTGCACGACGCGGTCCTTGAAGCCATCGACCTCACGCTCGTCGTAGCCGCGACGGCCTTCGCTGAACCGGATGCCCTGCGCTTCCTGGGCGCTTATCGCCATCGTGCCATCCCTTTCCTTGGTCCGCCTTCCGAATACTACAACCACTCACAGTAGTGGTCAACAGCGGAGAATATTCGGCCCATCAGCTTACCGGATCGAGCGACGCCAGGAAATCCAGCGCGTCGTCGATCGTGTCGACGGCGACGACTTCGATCTCGCCGCCGGTCGCCGTGAGCGCGTCCTCGTAGTTCGCGGTTGGCACCAGGACGTACTCGGCGCCCACGTGGCGGGCCGCGTACACCTTCTGGCGCACCCCCCCGATGGCGCCGACCGTGCCATCTCGCTGGACCGTCCCGGTGCCGGCGATCCGGTGCCCGCCGGCCAGATCCTCCTCGGTCAGCAGGTTCATGATCCCCAGCGCGTACATCATGCCCGACGAAGGGCCTCCGATGTTCTGGGAGTCGATCGCCACGTCGACGGGGAAGGCCGCCTCGAATTCGTAGGTGGCGAGGGTGACACCCACGAAGCCGCGGTCGGGGTCGTCCGGGTGCCGCCCCAGCGTGATCGGCACGTCCACGGTCTCGTCACCATCGTCGCCGAGCCGCAACACCGTCAGCCGCACGTCCTCGCCGGGTCGCCGGTCGGCAAGCGCCGCCGCCAGATCGCCCGCCAGGCCGACCGGTTGCCCGTCGATGGCGGTGATCACGTCGTCGACGCGCAGCGCCCCCTCCGCCGGGGTGTCGGCGAGCACCGACGACACCAACGCTCCGCTCCCCGAGATCTGCGGCTCGTAGCCGAGCCGCGACAGCGCCACGAACACGGCCCGCTGCTTCGCCTCCTCCTGCTGATCCAGCCCGCGGCGGCGCCGTTGCTCACGGCTGACCCCCGGTGGGCGGACGACCTCCCGATCTCGCAGGTCCACCTCGCCGTCGAGCACGGCTTCCAGCCATTCCGGCCCGGTGACCTCCCGCACCGTCACCGTCAGGAAGTAGAGGTCGCCCTTCGCCGGATACGTCTCGACCCCCGCAGCCGTGACGAAGTCGGTGACCTCGATCACCTGCCCGGGAGCGAACGCGTAATAGGGCAGGGTGACCATCGCCGAGGCGGTGACGCCCATCCCCACCAACAGCAGCACGATGGCGACGGCCAGCGGCCAACGCCGCCGGCCCTGGCCGGGGCGGGGTGGGAGGGGCGGACGGGATGCGGCGTCCATCGTCCGCCGATGCTATCGGCGGGCGCCGGCTACCGGCCGGCCGCCACCGCGGCGGGACGGGGCCCGGCCCGGCGCCGGAAGGCCGCCGTCACCCGGTCGTAGCCGACCTCGATCCGGAAGAACGGCGCGAACGCGATGCCGAGCAGCTGGTAGGGGAAGACGATCATCATCAGCGCCAGGATGCCGACGTGGAAGGTCCAGGCGGCGGCCGACCACAGCGCGCCGATGCGCCGGCCGAGCATCGCCAGCGGCGCCCCCAGCTCCACCACCATCGTCGTCAATGCCATCGGCGGAAACACCCAGCCGAAGCCCACCAGCCAGCCGCCGAGCGGCGAGTAGAAGTCCCCGGCGAGCAGCTTGCGCAGGTTGTCGTTGGCGATCTGGTTGCGAAGCACGTCACCGGTGACCCAGTCGAGCCCTCCGTTGCGCACCTTGGCCCACCCGGACACGAAGTAGGTGAGCACCGCCACCAGCGCCAGGAGCCGGATCGGCCACCCGTAGCTCCAGTGCCGGTCTCCCGGCCCGCGGCGGCGCCCCGCCCGGGCGTCGACGGAGTGGGCGTCGGCGGCCGGCACGAAGCCGAGCACGAGCACGTGCAGCACCATCAGGTTCTCGGTGTGGAGGACCAGGCCCCACGAGTTGCGATACGACGTGACCCACAGCAGCAGCAACGCGAACGCCGGCCCCGAGAGGCGGAACCGCCAGCCGGCGACGAACGCCGCCCCGGCGCCGATCGCCGCCAGGACCAGCGCCGTGACCAGCCACGCCGGCAGCGGCGCGTCGAGCAGGATCCCCACCGGACCGACCGGGTCGAAGCGGCGCTCGTCGAAGCTGCCGTAGGCCCACAGGTGCGGAGCCCGCAGGATCACGTAGAGCAGGCCGGCGCCGCCGATCAGCACCCGCAGCAGCGCCAGCCGCCGGGCGGGGGCCGGCGCGAACCAGCGCCGCCCGCCGCTCACGAGGCCACCCGGCACGACGCCCGCACCTCGACGGCCAGGGGGTCACGGAGGCCGCGGAAGTAGTCGACGGAGTGGTGGCGCTCGGTGACGACCTCGACGACCGCCAGCGCCGACCCCCGCCCGGCGAGACGGGCGGCGATGTCGTCGCAGAGGTCGTCGGCCCGGCCGGCGGCGATGGCGTCGCCGACGGTCTGCACCGCCATCATCACCTCGTCGCTCCCGCCGATGACCACCGGGTTCAGGAGCTGGCGCTCCCCCTCCGGGGTCAGACCCACGGCCGTGTGCACGTCGTTGACGGCGTCGAGCCGGCCCGAGAACATCGGATAGTTCGACAGCGGGTAGCTGTCCCGGGGCGGGCTGCGGAACAGGGGAGACAGCACCGCCGCCGCGAAGGCGAGGCTGAAGGCGACCGCATAGACCCGGCGCATGACCCAACCCTAGGAGGGGCCGGGCCTACGCAGGCAGGCGATCCGCCCCCCGAACGTGAACGTGGCCGGTTCCCGGCCTGCGAAGAACGGCGCCGCCGACTCGCGGACCCAGCGCGCGACCGCCTCCACCTCCTCCCGTCCTTCCTCGACGGCGGCGATCACGTTGGTCTGCGTCGTCACGTAGCCGGCGAGCTGCTCCAGGGTCATCGCAACCTGCTGCGTGAAGCGGGTGGCGCCGCCGAGCTCGAACCCGTGGACCGCCGCCAGCTCTTCATCGATCGGCACCCGGTGACGGGGCGGGGTCGGGTATCTAGGGAGGTGCTCGCCGGTGAACCATTCCCGGAAGCCGGGGGCACCCTCCAGCTCGGCCGTGAACCACGAGTCGTAGACGGCGACGGTGCCGCCGGGAGCCAGCACCCGGTGCGCCTCGGCCAGGAATGCCGGCGCGTCGAACCAGTGGAAGGCCAGCGCGGCGGTGACCAGTCCCGCCGCCCCGGAGCGGAGCGGCAGCTGCTCGGCCGGGGCGCGGACGTAGGCCACGGCCGCATGGGGGGCGGCTTCGGCCAGCATCCCGGCGGCGGGATCGACGCCGACGACCCGCGCCACGACCGCAGCCAGGGCCCGGCTCGACTGCCCCGTGCCGCAGCCGACGTCGACCGCCACCGGCACCCGCGGCTCGATGCCGCACTGGGGGCCGAGCCGCCGCACGAACTCGTCGTGGACGTCGGGACGCCAGCGGGCGTAGCGCTCGGCTGCGGTGTCGTGGGCAAAGAACCGGCTCATGCCGGGCCGACGGTACCCCGGTAGCCTCGCGAGCCGTATGCGCCGGCTCCTCTTCCCCCACCTCGCTCTCTGGGTGCTGGGCGCCGCCCTGATCCGGGTGGCGCTCGTCCCGGCCGAAGTGTGTCCGCCGGTCACGGCCGGCGAGGCGCGCCGGGCGGTGGCGAACGCGGTGGGCTGGCTGGCGCGGGGCGTGGACGGCGAGGGCCGCTACGTGTACGGCTACCGCAGGGACACGGACCAGCTCAACCCCTCCTACAACCTCCCCCGCCACACCGGCGCCGTGTTCGCGCTGTACCGGGTGGCGTCGGCGGGCGACGCAGCGGCCCTCGCCGCCGCCGACGCCGGCCTCCGGTTCATGCTCGACAACGTCGTGCGCCGCGCCGATTGGGCGGCGTTCGGCACGCCCGGCCAGGACGTGCCGCTGGGCGCCAACGGCTTGTTCCTCACCGCCCTCGCCGAGCGGCGGCAGGCTACCGGAGACCCACAGCACGACGAGCTCATGCGCGCGGTGGGGCGCTTCCTGGTGGGCCAGCAGGAGCCGAACGGGGCCATGCTCGCCTACTGGGATCCCACCACCGGAGCACCGCTGCCCGGCACCTACGGCATCTTCGCCACCGGGGAGGCGTTCTGGGGTCTCGTCCGGCTGCACCAGGTGTTCCCCGGCGAAGGATGGGAGGGGCCGGCGCTGCGCACCGCCCGCTACCTGGCCAACGACCGCGACCGGCTGGAGGGCGAGGTCACGATGTACCCCGACCACTGGGCCGCCTACGGGATGGCCGACCTCGCCGCCGCCGGAATCACCCTCGACGAGGACCTGGTGCGGTACGCCCGCCGGCTCGCCGGGTTCTTCTCGGTGCGGATCCGGGTGGAGTCCCAGCGCCGGGGCGAGGGCGTCAACCTGCTGGTGCGCGGCTGGCCGGGGCCACCATCCGGCGTCGGGGCGGCCGGGGAGGGGCTGGCGGCGCTGTGGCGGTTGGCGGGAGCCGATCCCCGGCTCGCCGACCTGCGGCCGGGGCTGGAGGACGACCTCCGCTGTATGGCGGGGATCATGGCGGAGACGCAGCTCGACGCCGGCGAGGCGGCCGTCTATCCGCGTCCCGGCCTGGTGGAGGGCGCCTGGTTCTACCGTGACTACACGCAAGTGGACGACCAGCAGCACACGATCTCGGCGCTGACCGACATGCTCCCGATCCTGGAGGACGACGAGCGATGAACCTGGCCCTGCTGATCGTGGCCTACCTGGCCGCCGTGAACCCGTTCCGGGCCCGGCTGGCGGCGCCCGAAACCCCGGGCGGCCGGGTGCGGCCCGACGTGCTGGCGATCGCGATCGGGGCGCTCTACGTGCTCGCCGCCCTGGGCATCGCGGTGGCGGGGCGGGCCCTCGACGGGCTCGACGTGAGCCCGGAGACGTTCCGGATCGCAGCGGGGTTCGTGCTGGCGGTGGCCGGGGCCTGGGTCACCGTCTTCCCCGAACGCCATGAGGAACCCGTGCTGCCGGGGCGGGCCGCCGCCCTCGTGCCGCTGCTGTTCCCGGTGCTGATATCGCCCGAGCTGTTCGCGCTGGTGTGGAGCACCGGAGCCGACGAAGGCGCTGCCGAGGTCCTCGCCGCCCTGGCGGTGGCGCTCGCCGGACTGTTCGCCCTGGGTGCGCTGCGGAAGTCGCCGGCGGCCGCGACGGTGCTGCGGGGCGCCTCCCGGCTGGCCGGCGTGGTGCTGGTAGGGGTGGCGCTGGTGCTGGTGATCAGCGGGATCAGGGAAGTCTGAGACCGTCCTCGTTGCAGCGCGGCCCGTTTCTCGCTTTGATGGGGCCGTCCCGAGGGGTTTCAAGGTGAGCGAGGAAGTCCGTATCGAGGTCGAAGGGGGCGTCGCGGCGGTGACGCTCAACCGACCCGAGGCAGGCAACGCCATCGACATGACGATGGCGAAGGGGTTGCTGGAAGCCGCCCGCCGGTGCGACAACGATCCCGGCATCAGGGCCGTCGTCCTCACCGGGGAAGGAAAGCGCTTCTGCGTCGGCGGCGACGTCAAGTCCTTCGCCGCCCAGGGTGACGAGCTGCCCGCCCACCTGCTCGAGATCACCGGCTACCTGCACGCCGCCATCTCTCACCTCACGCGGATGGACGCTCCGGTCGTGGCCGCGGTCCACGGCGCCGCCGCCGGCGCCGGCATGAGCCTCGTGTGTGCGGCGGACCTCGTGGTCGCCGAGGCCGAGACGCAGTTCGTGACCGGGTACACGGCCCTCGGGCTCACCCCCGACGGCAGCTCGACGTACTTCCTGCCCCGGCTCGTCGGACTCCGTCGCGCCCAGCAGCTGCTGCTCCTGAACCGGCCGCTGGCCGCCGCCGAGGCGCGGGAGTGGGGCCTCGTCAGCTCGGTCGTCGACGGCGTCGACGCCGTCCGCTCGCGCGCCTCGAAGCTGGCCCGCGACCTCGCCGCCGGGCCCACCAAGGCGTACGGCGGCGTCAAGCGCCTCCTGCTGGCGAGCGTCGACTCCCAGCTCGAAGCCCAGATGAAACGAGAAGGCGAGGCGATCGCCGCCGCCGCCGCCACGCGTGACGGCCGGGAAGGGATCGGCGCATTCGCCGCCAAGACAGATCCAACGTTCCACGGCGAGTAGTCGCCGCCCACCAGCCGCAGCCGGTGCCGCCGGCGACGTGCGCCGCGCCTACATTGCCCGCATGCTGATGCGGTCGCCCACCCCGTGGCACGGCGCTCGTTGACCCTGGCGGCGGTGCTCGTGGCGTTCTTCGCGCTGGTGACCGGTGTCGCCTGGGTCTTCCAGCGGAGCTTGATCTACTTCCCCGGCGGCGACGTCCCTCCGGTCGACGCCGCGCTGCCCGGCGCCGAGGAGGTGACCTTCCGGACCGAGGACGGACTGGAGCTGGGCGGCTGGTACCTGCCCGCGCGCGGCGAGGAGATCGCGGCGGTGGTGGTGTTCAACGGCAACGCAGGCAACCGGGCGGGGCGGGCGCCCCTGGCCCGCCGGTTCGCGGCGCGCGGCATCTCCACGCTGCTGTTCGACTATCGGGGCTACGGCGGCAATCCCGGCAGGCCCACCGAGACCGGCCTGACCCGCGACGGGAGGGCGGCTGCGGCGTTCCTGGCCTCTCGCAGCACGGCTCCGCTCGTCTACTTCGGCGAGTCCCTCGGCTGCGCCGTCGCCGTCGCCGTCGCCCGGGAGCGGCCGCCGGCGGCGCTGGTGCTCCGCTCGCCGTTCACGTCGCTGGTGGACGTGGGCAGGGCCCACTACCCCTTCCTGCCGGTCGGCCGGCTGCTGGCGGACCGCTACCCCCTCGTCGACGCAATCCCCGCCCTCACCTCGCCGTTGCTGGTGGTGGCGAGCACCGACGACGAGGTCGTGCCCTTCCGTCTCAGTGAGGCCGTCCATGCGGCCGGCCTGGGAGAGAAGCGTCTGCTCACGTACGAGGGCGCCGGCCACAACGACGCCGAGCTGACCAGCGGAGCCGGACTCGTCGACGAGGTGGCGGCGTTCGTACGCGAGGCGGTGGGAGCCGCGGAGGGCTGACCGTCGCGACGCCGCAGGCCGCTCAGCCGGTCACGAAGTTGACGAGACGGCCGGGCACGACGACGACCTTGCGGACGGTGGCGCCTTCGAGGTGGCCGGCGACCCGCTCGTCGGCGCGGGCGGCGGCCTCCAGCTCGGCGTCGGAGGCATCGGCGGAGGCCTGGATCCGGCTGCGCACCTTGCCGTCCACCTGCACGACCACCTCCACGGTGTCCACGACCAGGTACTTCTCGTCGTACGCGGGCCAAGGGGCGTGGACGATCGACGTGTCGTGGCCGAGCCGCTCCCACAACTCCTCGCCGAAGTGGGGAGCGAAGGGCGCCAGCATCAACAGGAAGGGCTCTGCCACCTCGCGCGGCACCGTGTCGCGACCGACCAGCTCGTTGTTCAACTCGATCAGCCGGGCGATGGCCGTGTTGAACCGCATGTCTTCGACATCCTCGCTCACCGCGGCGATGGTGCGGTGCAGCGCCCGGCGCAGGTCCTCATCGGCCGGCTCGTCGACGACCAGCAGCTCGCCCGAGTCCTGGTCGACGAAGTTGCGCCAAGCCCGGTGCAGGAACCGGTGGACGCCGACGATGTCGCGCGTCGTCCACGGCTTGGAGACGGCCAGCGGCCCCATGTACATCGCGTAGAGGCGCAGCGTGTCGAAGCCGTACTGCTCGAAGATGTCCTCGGGGTGCACCGAGTTCTTCAGCGACTTGCCCATCTTCCCGGCGCTCTGGGTGAGGTCGCCGTACTCGGGATGGAAGAACGTGCCGTCGGGGCGCTCCTCGACCTCGTCGGCCGGAACGTAGATGCCCCTGCTGTCCACGTAGGCGGGCGCCAGGATGTAGCCCTGGTTGAACAGGCGGGCGAAGGGCTCCGGCGTCGACACGTGGTAGTACCAGCACGAGCCGGCCCACTGGGGCATGGTGTTCAGCTCCCGCCGGTAGGTGAAGCAGTCGATCTCGACGGTCTGCCACTCCTCGGGCGCCCGGCTCAGCGCCGGCTTGGGCTCGGCGTGGCGGTCGTCGGAGGCGTCGGGACGGAAGTCGTCGAGCGGCGGCAGCAAGAGCGGCAGGTCGTCGTCGGGGACGGCCCGCAGCTCGCCGTCGGGGCCATGCAGGATCGGGATCGGCTCGCCCCAGTAGCGCTGGCGGCTGAACAGCCAATCCCGCAGCCGGTAGCGGATCTGGCCGGTGCCCCTGCCTTCCCGCTCCAGCCACTCGGTGATCGCCGCGATCGCCTCGGCGCTCGGCAGCCCGTCGAGCGACACGCCGTCGTTGGCGGAGTTGACCGCCACTGCGTAGTCGACGTACGCCTCGGGGAACTGCTCGGGATGGGCCAGGTAGTGGCTGCGGATCTCGTCGACCGCGGCCCCTTCCCCCAGCGCGTCGACCTCGGCGGCCTTGGCCTCCAGCCACTCGTCGGGGGGCACGACGACGGCGCGCACCGGCAGGTGGAACTGGATGGCGAACTCGAAGTCGCGCTGGTCGCCGGCCGGGACGGCCATGATCGCGCCGGTGCCGTAGGTCATCAGCACGTAGTCGGCTATCCAGATGGGGATGCGCTCGCCGTTGACCGGGTTGACGGCGTAGCCGCCTGTGAACTCGCCGGTCTTGTCCCTGGTCTCGGCGACGCGCGCCAGCTCGGACTCGGCAGCCGCCCGGCGCCGGTAGCGCTCGATGGCCTCGCGGTGCTCGTCGGTGGTGACCACGTCCACCAGCGGGTGCTCGGGCGCCAGCACCATGAAGGTGGCGCCGAACAGGGTGTCGGGTCGGGTGGTGTAGACGAGGATGTCCCCGTCGGCGCCGACGACCGGGAACGACACGTCGGCGCCGGAGCTGCGCCCGATCCAGTTGCGCTGCATGACCTTGATGCTCTCCGGCCAGTCGATCAGGTCGAGGTCGTCGATCAGCCGGTCGGCGTATGACGTTATGCGCAGCATCCACTGGCGGAGCGGGCGCCGGTACACGGGGTGGTTGCCGCGGTCGGAGAGCCCCTCGTTGGTGACCTCCTCGTTGGCGAGGACCGTGCCGAGCGCCGGGCACCAGTTGACCTCCACCTCGTCGAGGTAGGCGAGCCGCTGGGCGTCGAGGAAAACCCGCCGCTCTGCCGCGCTCACGTCGGACCACGGCCGGCCCGCGGCGGCGTCGGGCGTCGGGCCGGCGGCGCCCGCGAACAGCTCGCCCCCCTCGAGGGCGGCGACCAGCTCCGGGATGGGACGGGCCCTGGCGGCCTCGCGGTCGTACCAGGAGTGGAACAGCCGCAGGAAGATCCACTGCGTCCACTTGTAGTAGCCGGGATCGGTGGTGGCCAGGGTCCGGCTCCAGTCGAAGCTGAGGCCGAAGCGCTCGAGCTGCTCCCGATACCGGGCGACGTTGCGCTCGGTCGTCTCCCGCGGGTGGATGCCGGTCTCGACGGCGTACTGCTCGGCCGGCAGGCCGAAGGCGTCGAAGCCCATCGGGTGGAGGACGTTGTGGCCCGTCATCCGCTTGTGGCGGGCGACGATGTCGGTGCCGATGTAGCCGATCGGATGGCCGACGTGCAGGCCTTCGCCCGAGGGGTACGGGAACATGTCCAGCACGTAGAACTTGGGCCGCGACGGGTCGAACGCGGGGTCCCCCGGGCCGGGCGCGACATAGGTGCCGCGCTCCTCCCAGATGCGCTGCCACTTGGCCTCGATCGCTTGCGGGTCGTACCGGGTCATGGGAGAAGCGAGTATACGGGGAGCCGGGGAGGGCGGTTCCTTCAGTCCCCGAGGCCGAACTCGGCCGGCCCGAGCCCGGAGGACGCCAACGGAACCAGGAAACGCCGCTCGAACTCGGGCCGGGCGAAGCGGCTCACGGGGCCGCCATCTCGAGGATCTGCCCGGCGGCCACGCCGTCGAGACGAAGGCTCCGGCCGTCGGGCCAGCGCACCTCGACATCCGCCTCTCCGGCCTCTCCGAGGCCGAAGTGGAGGCGGGGGTCCTCCGACGCCAGGTAGCTGCTCCCGGCGTGCAGCTCCCTGACCAGCTCCCGGCCCTCCCCGAGGCTGACCGTGGCCACCGTCCCCGGCGCGGCGGGCCGGGGCGCCACGATCAGCCAGTTGCCGGGCGGCGACTCGTTGCGGAGCAGCGTGACGGATCCGGCGATCTGGTTGATCGCCACGTCGAGGTCGCCGTCGTTGTCGAAGTCCGCCACCGCGCTCCCCCTGGCCAGGCGGGGCCCGACCGAAGTCAGCCCCGTGCGCTCGGTCCAGTCCCGGAGCTGGCCGGGCTCGCCCTCGGCGAGGAGGTTGCCGTAGAGCCGCACCAGCTCCGGGTCGGTGGCCAGGTCGGTGACCGGCACCCGTCCGTTGACGATGAGCAGGTCCTGGTCCGTGTCGTGGTCGAAGTCGGCCCAGGCGGTCCCCCAGCCCGTGTCGCCGTCGCCGAAACCGGCGTGGCCGATGCGGAAGGTGCTGTACCGGAACGTCGCGGCCCCGGTCTCGGAGAGCTGGTTGCGGTAGAGGGCGTTCAGCTCCGCCTCCCAGTTGGTCACGAGCAGATCGAAGGCGCCGTCGCCGTCGTAGTCGCCGCCGGCGATGCCCATGCCGCTCCCGGAGTCGCCCACCCCGGCCGTCTGGGTGACGTCGGTGAGGAGGAAGCCGAGATCGCCGCCGGGCCGGTTCTCGTAGAGCCGGTTGGGCTGGCCGTCGTTGGCGACGTACAGGTCGAGGTCGCCGTCGCGGTCGACGTCCGACCACAGCGCACCGAGCGTGCGGTCCTCGCGCTCCAGCCCGGCGGCGGCGGTGACGTCGGCGAAGGTGCCGTCGCCGCGGTTGAGGAACAGGTGGTCGCGAACGCCGAGGTAGTCCTGCGGGAAGGCGCCGCTGGGCTTGTCGATCTTGCGCTCCAGGTCGATGTACGTGCCGACGAACAGGTCCGGCAGGCCGTCGCCGTCGACGTCGCCCGCCGCCGCGGCGCTGCTCCAGCCGAGCGCGGCCACGCCGGCGGCGGTGCCCACCTCGGTGAAGCGGCCGCCGTCGTTGCGGAGCAGGGCGTTGGGGCCGTCGGCGGTCACGTAGAGATCCGGGTCGCCGTCGCCGTCGTAGTCGAAGGCGAGGCACCCGTTGCCTCGCAGCGCCAGTCCCGCCCCGGTCCCGGCCGTCACGTCGTCGAACCGGTCCCCGGCGTTGCGGTACAGCGCGTTGGCGGGAAGCCCGCCCTCGCCGGCCCAGTAGCCGGCCTCGTCGAGCGAGTGGCTGTTGACCAGATACAGGTCGAGCCGGCCGTCGCCGTCGTAATCCAGCCAGCACACCCCGCCGCCCATCATGGCGACGGGGTCTTCGGAGAGCCCGGTGTGGAACGCACCGTGCCGGAAATCCAGGCCCGCCGCGGCGGCGACGTCGCGGAAGCGCCAGGGAGCGGCGGGCCCGCCGCCGTCCGCGTCGGCGGAGCCGGCTCCGAAGCGGACCCGGAGGAGGCGGCCCGAGAAGACCTCGGTCACGTAGAGGCTGCCGTCCGGGGCC
>CAYGCW010000010.1:0-19002 GCA_964348465.1 uncultured Acidimicrobiia bacterium
TCGTTCCAGTCGCCCGCCACCAGGCGGTCGCCGGGGTCTCCGAAGATGAACTGGGCGTGGGCCACGCCCGTGGTCAGCGTGTTCCGGAAGTAGACCAGGCCGGTGGATTCACGGTGGAGGCCCACGGTGTCGATGCCGTCGCCGTCGAAGTCGCCGACGAACGGCTTGTCGCCAGGGTCCCCGAATGCGAACACCCTGTCGGCCCTGCCCAGGCCCTTGTTGCCTTCCCCGAGCCTGTTGATGACGTAGATCCGGCCCTCCGCCGGCCGGTAGATCGACACGGTGTCGCAGCCGTCGCCGTCGAAGTCGCCTGCCAGCGGCACGTCGCCCGGGTTCCCGAAGAAGAACTCGACGTCGGCGACACCGGTGGTGTTCTTGTTGCGCAGGTAGACGAACCCGTCGGAGCGGCGGTACAGGCCGGGCGTCTCGTCGCCGTCGCAGTCCCAGTCGCCCACGAACGGGAAGTCGCCGGGGTTCCCGAAGACGAGCGTCTTGATGTTGTCGACAGGGTCGAGCAGCTTCCAGATCCCCTGGTCGGGGTCGACCAGGCCCACCGTGTCCCGGGGCGGGATCGGCTGCTGGGAGGGCAGGGCGTCGGCCTCGATGGCGAAGGTGAGCCGCTGCGGGTTCTTGCCGTTGGCGCGCATCCGCCAGATCTGCGAGTTCCCGGGGCCGCTCGCGGAGTGGTACAGGATGTGGTTGCCTTCGGGGCTGAAGCGCGGGAACACTTCCTGGGTGCCGGGAGTGGGCAGGTAGCGCTGGCCGCTGCCGTCGGCATTCATCACCCAGATGCCGTAGTCGCCCTCGCGGTTGGAGTCGAAGGCGATCCTGGTGCCGTCGGGCGACCAGCTCGGCGAGCAGTCTTCGGCGGTGTCGCCGCCGGTGAGGTTGGTGAGGCCGCTGCCGTCGGGGTTCATCGTCCACACGTCGAAGTAGCCGGCGCGGTCCGAGCACAGGGCGATCTTCGAGCCGTCCGGCGAGTACTCCGGCTGGCTGTGGACGCCGGAGCCCGACGTGAGCTGGGTGCGGTTGGAGCCGTCGAGGTCGATGCGGAAGATCTCGGCGCCGTCCCCCGGGTCCGATTCGAAGACGAGGTGCTCGCCGTCTGGCGACCAGGCCGGAAACGCTTCGAACTGGCCCAACGAGTCGGTCACGTTGTACAGCACGGAGGCGTCGGGGCTCATCACGAAGATGTCGGTGTTGAGCGTCGACGGGCTCGGGCCGCCCCCGATGCCGACGAAGGCGATCCACAGGCCGTCGGGCGACCAGCGGGGCATCAACTCCGATCCCGCCGAGAACGAGGTGAGATTGACCATGTTGCGGCCGTTGGCCTCCATCGCCCAGATGTCGAAGTTGCCGGACCGGTCGGACTGGAAGGCGATTCGGCCGTCGGCCCCCGGCACGGTCGCCGACGCCGGGGCGGGCAGTCCCAGCACGGCCGTCAGCATCGCCACCATCGTCCCCAGCCGCATCGTGTTCACGATCGCTCACCTCGATTCAGGCCGGATTCCTCTGCCGTCGGTACCAGAGGTCTCGGCCAGACAGCCTATCGGGCGGGGCCGGGAGTGGGGTGACGGCTCCGGTAGCCTCCCACCGTGCGTCGCCACCGAGGGGAACGATGACCGGGACCAGCGCCGAGAAGCCGTCGACCCGCGCCGGGATGGGCGGCGGCTACTGGCGGCTGCTGGCGGCCAGCGTCGTGTCGAACCTCGGCGACGGCGTCGCCGCCATCGCCTACCCGTGGCTGGCGTCGGCGGTCACCCGCAACCCGCTGCTCCTGGCGGGGGTGGTCGTGGTGCAGCGGATCCCGTGGCTGGTCTTCACGCTCCCGGCCGGGGTCATCACCGACCGCGTCGACCGGCGCAAGCTGATCGCAGCCATGCACTGGACTGCGATGACCCTCACGCTCGTGGTGGCGTTCGCAGTGCTCGCCGGTCAGGGGAGCCTGCCGGCGCCCGACATCATCGGAGTCGGGGAGTTCGACACGGGCCCGGTGGCGTATCTGGCGCTTCTCTACGTGGCGGCACTGGCGCTCGGCATGGCGGAGGTGCTGCGGGACAACGCGTCGCAGACGATCCTCCCGGCACTGGTCGAACCCCACCAGCTCGAGAAGGCCAACGGCTGGCTGTGGGGTGCCGAGTCGGTGGCGAACAACTTCATCGGCCCCCCGCTGGGCGGCTTCTTGGTCGGCATCGCGTTCGCAGTGCCGTTCTTCTTCGACGCCGGTTCGTTCGCCATCGCCGGCGGGCTGGTCTTCCTGCTGGCGGGCGACTTCAAGGCGGCCAGGGCGCCCACCGAGAAGGTGCAGTGGCGCAGCGAGATCGCCACCGGCTTCCGCTGGCTGTGGCGGCACCCGCTGTTGCGGCCGCTGGCGATCGTGCTCGGCCTCCTCAACGGGCTCACGATGGTCGGAGCCGCAACGTTGGTGTTCTTCGCTCAGGAGGTGCTCGGGATCGACGCCGTCACGTTCGGCATCCTGGGGACCGGGTTCGCGTTCGGCGGCCTGTTCGGCAGCTTCCTCGCCGACCGGGTGACCAAGGCGCTCGGGCAGGGGCCCGCGCTCTACGCCACGATGATCGTGAGCATGCTCGTCAACGCCGTGATCGGCTCGGTGTCGGACTGGCCGCTGGTGTGGGTGGCGGGATTCGTGGGCATCTTCTTCGCGACGGTATGGAACGTGATCACGGTTTCGCTCCGCCAGACGATCATCCCCGACGAGTTGCTCGGGCGGGTCAACAGCGTCTACCGCTTCTTCGGGTGGGGGATGATGCCGATCGGCACGGTCGTGGGAGGCGGAGTCGTTGCCGTCGCCGAAGTGTTCGGGTCCCGCGAGTTCGCGCTGCGGCTGCCGTGGTGGATCGCTGCCGCCGGGCTCCTGGCCGTGTTCGTCTACGCCGCTCCCAGGCTCACCACCGACAAGATCGAGGCTGCCCGCGCCGAAGGCCTGGCCCGCAAGGCGGCCGAGACGGGTGGGAGCGCCTAGGCGCGCCGGCGCGACCGGACGATCGCCAGGCCGATCAGCGTGCCGACGGCCAGGGCCAGGGTGGCGCCTGAGATCAGGGGCACGGGGCGGGCGAGGCGAGTGCGCAGGCTCACCTTCCGCTGGAACTCGAGGATCGGCCAGCCCTCTTCTTCGGCCACGCGGCGCAGCTCCTTGTCGGGGTTGACGGCGACCGGCCGGCCCACCGCCCGCAGCAGCGGCAGGTCGGTGGCGCTGTCGGAGTATGCGTAGGACGCGTCCAGCGAGATGCCTTCGACGGTCGCGATGCGCTCGACCTCCTCGGCCTTGGAGGCGCCGTAGGCGTAGAACTCCAGGGCGCCGGTGTAGCGGCCGTCGTCGTCGACGGCGGCCCGCGTGGCGATGACCTCGTCGACCCCGATGTAGTTGGCGAGGGGGCGGACGATCTCGGCAGGGCTCGCCGAGATGATGAACACTCGCCGGCCCTTGCGCAGGTGGTCGTCGATCAAGAAGAGGGCCTCGGCGTAGACCAGCGGCGCCACGACCTCATCGAGGGCCTCTTCGACCAGCTCCTCGATCTCGATGCGGTCCCAGCCCTTCGTGAGCTGGAGCATGCCCTGCCGCACTTTCTCCATCTGGTCGTGATCGGCGCCGAACAGCATGTAGACGGTCTGGGCGATGGCGGCCTTGAGGAGGGAGCGGCGGCCCAGCATGCCCGCCTTGTAGAGCGGCCGCCCGAACGCCAGCGTCGAGGATTTGGCGATGACGGTCTTGTCGAGGTCGAAAAACGCAGCCTGCTGCATCGGGCCTGATTGTACGCCGACGCCCGGCTATGCCCGGAAACACCCGCGCCCGGAGCCGCACCGCCCTGCTCACGACCCCCTTGAACGCCGCGGGCGGGACGCGTACGTTGTCGGCGCCGACCACCTGAGGAACGCATGCCGGCGCTCGCCATCTGGACGCCGGAGGACGGGGTTCTCGGAGCCGTCGCGCCGCTCGGTCTGGCGGCGGCGGCCGGTGGAACGGCACTCGTGGTCGACCTCGACCCCCTCGGGCCTGCGTACCCCGGCCCGGAATCCCTCGCCGATCTCGTGCGTCGCTCGCCGCGCCGGTCCGACCTGACGCCGCAGCGGGCGGGCCTGGCCGTCCTCCGCAACGGCGGCGCCGACCCTGGCGCGGCGGCCCCGATCGTCGCCGCCATGGCCGAGCGGTGGCCGAGCATCGTCCTGCGCCTTCCGTCCCGCCCGGTCCCCGCCGAGGCGCCGGCGCCCACCGTGACCGTGCGGCCGCTCCTTCCTGCGGACGTCTTCCCTTGGAGCGGCCGACCGGCCGTCTACCAGCGAACGGGCTGGCGGCTGCCGCCCCCGGGCCCGGGGCCGCTGTTGCCTGTGCCGGGTTCTGGCACCTGGCCGGCGCTCCTGGCGGGCCGGGTTCCCGTCGCCGACCGCTGGGTCCGGGCGTGGCGGAGGGTCTGGGAGCTGCCGTGGACGTGATCGACCGAATCGTGCGCCGCCTCGTCGAGTCCGACGCGCCGCTGGAGCGGGCGGCGCTGGCGGAGGTGGCGGAGCGATTCGCCGCCGAGGAGGCGCCCCTCCTTCCCGGGGCCGCGGCCGCCGCCGTGGACGAACTGGTCGGCCTGGGCCCGCTGGAACCGCTGCTCGCAGATCCGTCCATCAGCGATGTGCTCGTCAACGGGCCCGAGGAGGTCTGGGTCGAGCGAGCCGGCGAGCTGATCCGCACCGATGTCTGCTTCCGCGACCAACGGGCGATCGTCGCTGCCGTGGAGCGGGTCATCTCCCCTCTGGGGCTGCGCCTCGACCGCGCCTCACCGGCCGTGGACGCCCGGCTCCCCGACGGCTCCCGACTGCACGCCGCCATCCCTCCGGTCGCGGTGGAAGGGCCGGTGGTCGCCGTGCGCCGCTTCACCGCCGCAGTGCCGGACCTCGCCGCACTGCAAGAGCGCGGCGCCATCACGGCCGCCGGGGCCCGGCGTCTGGCCGCCGCCGTCAGAGGCCGGTTGAACCTGATCGTCAGCGGCGGCACCGGCGCCGGCAAGACCACCCTGTTGAATCTGCTGTCACGGGAGATCCCGGCGGGGGAGCGCACGGTGACGGTCGAGGACGCCGCCGAGCTGCGGCTTGCAGGCCACGTCGTGCGCCTGGAGGCGCGTCCGCCCAACACCGAGGGAGCCGGAGAGGTCCGTCTGCGGGCGCTGCTGCGCCACGCCCTCCGGCTGCGGCCCGACCGCATCATCGTCGGCGAGGTACGGGGCGCCGAAGCGTTCGACCTCGTCCAGGCGATGAACACCGGCCACGGCGGGTCGATGAGCACCGTCCACGCCAACGGTCCCGAAGACGCCATGCTGCGCCTGGAGACGCTGGCGCTCTCGGGCGCCGAACGGGTGGGGGAGGGCACGATCCGCCGCCAGCTGCGCCGCGCCGTAGATCTGGTGGTCCATGTCGAGCGGCGGGGCGGGATGAGGCGGGTAGCCGCGCTGGCCGCGGTCGATGCGACGGGGATCCACGAGGAGCCGGTATGACCGCCGCACTCGCCTTGGCCGCGGCAATGGTCGCCGGTGCGCCGCCGGCGACCGTGGCTGCGCTGGCCTTGGCGCTGTTCCGGCCCGGGTGGCTGCTGGTGGGCGCGGCGCTGGGCGCGGGAGTCGGGGTGCGGCGCCGGGCAGGTCGGGACGACGACGCCGGCGCGATGTTGTTCCGGGCCATGGCTGCCGAGTTACGGGCCGGGGCGACGCTGCGGGCCGCGCTGGAGGCCGGGGCCGCGACTGTTCCCGGCGTCGACCTGCGCTCCGCGCGGCGTGTCGCGCAGAGCGGGGCGTCGATGGACGAGGTGGCCGCCGAACTGAGCACCGCTCTGCCCTCGGATGGAAGGTTGGCCGGGGCGGCCCTTCGGCTCGTTGCCGGCAGCGGTGGCCGGGCGGCGTCGGTTCTCGATCAGCTCGCCGCCCAGGCCGCGTCCCGGGCTGCGCTGGCGCGGGAGCAGCGGGCGCTCACCGCTCAGGCGCGCCTGTCGGCGCTCCTCGTGGGGGCGGGCCCCGCCCTCTTGGGGGTTGTCCTGCTCGCGGGCGGGCGGGGCCGGGACCTCGCCGCCGCGGGCTCCCTGGGCTTGGGAGTGCTGGGGGTGGGGCTGGCGCTACAGATCGCCGGGCTGATCGTGGTGGCCGCGATCCTGCGATGGGCCGCACCGTGACCGCCCTCTTGCCGGCCGCCGCCGCCGGCGCCGCCGCGGCGCTGTCTGGCCTCCGCCACCAGCTTGCGCCGATCATGGCCGGCGGGGCGGCGATCGCGGCCTGGCGGCCGCGCTCGGTGCTCGTCTGCGCCGCCTTGGCTCCGGCCGTCTTCGTCCTCGTGCAGGCCGCGGGGGTGCTCCGGGGGCGTGTCGCGCGGCGCCGGCTCGAGGCCTCCGCTCGGGCCGACGTCGTGGTCCTGGCGGAGCTGGCGGCACTCGGGATCAGCGCCGGCCTGACCCTGCCCCAAGCGGTGCGCGCCGCGCTGCCGCTGGTGGCGCCGCCGCTCGCGGCGGAGGTGAGCGGCACTCTGCGCCGCGCCGCCGTCATCGGCTTGGCCGACGCATTCGAGGAGGCCGGCGGCCGTGCCGGTGGCCTGTTCCGCCTCGCGGCGCGCGCGGTGGGGTCCGGAGCGCCGCTCGGCGCCGCGCTGGCCGGGTTTGCCGACGCCGCGCGCGACGGTGAGCGAGCCACGCGGCTGGCCGCCGCCCGGCGTCTGCCCGTGTTGCTGCTGATCCCGCTGACACTGCTCATCCTGCCGGGGTTCGTGGTCGTCACGGCCGGGCCGGCACTGCTGGGCGGGCTGGCCCGGCTCGGGTTGTGATCCGCTTCCCCCCGTCTCCGGCCGGCCGCCGGGCGCCGAGAGGAGTCGCCGTGGTTCGTCGAGATCGAGGACAGGCAACCGTCGAGTATGCCCTGGTTCTGGTGGCGGCCGCCGCCGTGGCCATCGCACTGCTGGTCTGGGCCACCGGGTCCGAGATGCTGCCGTCGTTCTTCGACGTGGTCGTGCGCCGGGTCACCGGATTGGCGCGTGCCGGGTGAGGCGCGAGGCAGGGAGCGCGGTCGTGGAGTTCGCGCTGGTGCTGCCACTGGTTCTGGTCTTGCTCGTCGGCGCCGTCGAGGTGGCGGTCGCCGGGCGCGCCTATCTGGAGGTCGTGAACGCGGCGCGGGAAGGCGCCCGGGTCGCTGCCATCACCCCGGACCCGGCTCGCGCCGCGGCGAGGGCTCGCGCCGCGCTCGGACCCGCTCGGGCGGCGGAGGCACGCATCTCGGTCCGGCGGCCGCACGTCGTCGGGGGGGCTGCCCGGGTGGAAGTGAGGCTGCCACACCGGGTGATGGTGCCGTTGCTCGGAGGCCCGTCGATCCTGCTGCGGGCTTCCGTGACCATGAGGGTCGAAAGGTGACCGACCGCGGGGCGGCCGCTGCGGTCCTCGTCGGCGTTGCCGCGATCGTGCTGGTGCTGGCGGCCGCTCTCGGGCAGGTGGCGGTGCTGCTGGCCGCCCGGGCCCAGGCCCAGGCCGCCGCCGACGCCGCCGCGCTTGCCGCCGCGCCGCTCACGTTTCGCGCCGTGGGGACGGTGACGTCGCCGGCCACGGCGGCGGGCACGCTGGCGAGCGCCAACGGTGCCCGCCTGGTGTGGTGCCGGTGCCGGTTCGACCCGTCGTTCGCTCCGAGGACCGTGGAGGTGTCGGTCTTCAGGGCAGTGCGGTTGCCGATCGTGGGCGAGGTCGGCGTCCGCGCCTCGGCTCGCGCCGAGTTCACGCCGACGGCTCTCTACCGTCCCGGCTGACGAGCTACGAGGTACCCTGCTCGTGTGACGGGAGCAGCCCGCGCTCGCGGCCCTCATGGCGGCTGGGTGGAGGGCTCGTCGGGTGTGATCGACTGGCATCCCGAGGGCGCGGGGTACGCCGGCGACGGGTACTCCGTCCGGCTGCTGGCCCCGTACCGCTGGGAGATTGCCTACCGTGACCACCCGGTGGCGTTCCGGCCCAGCCGCAAGGCAGCGGTGGGCGAGGCCGAGCACCAGCGCCTCGAGGCGATGCGGCGCGCCGATCTCTGGCTCTGGACCCTGGTGATGCTCCTCGCCTTCGGCGGCATGGTGGCCGTCGGGTCCTCGGTACGCGGCACGCTCGGCTGGTATGGCGTGCTCATGGTGATGCTGTACGTCGGGGTCTCCGCTCTGGCGCGCTACTTCGCCGCTCTCACCCGCAACCGGGCCGACGCCTACCGGCACCGGCTGTGGTGGGAGCGCCGGGCCCGCTGGTGGGACCCGCTCGGGGCTGCAGTGCAGCGCTGGTGGCGGCACCGCATGCTGGCACCGTCCTTCGATGATGCGCCGTCGGCCGTGCGCGTCCTCCCGCCCGACTTCTAGACGTCGCCTCCGAAGTACCGCTGCGCCAGCGCCCAGGCCTCCTTGCCGCAGATGGCGCCCATCTTGCGGCCTGCGAAGTCGTCGGCGCGCACGTGGATCCCTCCGTACAGCCGCGAGCGGCCGGCCTGATCGGCGGCGTCGTAGTACGTGGCCCACTGCAGCGTGATGTCCTCGGACGGGCCTGCCTCGAACTCCAGGGCCCCGGCCGGGATCGTCCACTCGCCGAGGCCCCCGGGGAAGAAGGCGTTGCCGGTGAATCCTCGCATGACCTCCGCGGCCGCCCTGCTGAACGCGCTGTGCCCGGACACGTACCCCGCGAAGGCCGGGGTCACGAAGGTCGACTTCTGGTACGGGACCCACTCCACCGCCCTGATCCAGCCGACGCCGCCCACGCTCTCGTCCGGGTCGGCTGGGGCGCCCTGCCAGGTGCGGATCGCCACCTCGCCGATGTGGTCGGCGAGGTGGGCGTGGCGCTGGCCGGGCCCCGCCGAATCCGCCGTCACCAGCTCCACGAGGCCTTCCTCCAAGGGGAGGCCTTCGGGGTCGTAGCCGGGGCCGCCGGGATCGGTTGACTGGCCCCGCCCGCCCATGTAGCGGATCATCGTGATCGGCCGCGTGTAGTCGTAGTGGCCCTTGGCCCCCCAGGCGGCGACCGCGGCGTCGTGGACGGCGCCGTTGAGGGCGAAGTAGAGCTTCACGTCCCACTCCAGACGGTCGAGAGCAGGGCCGGTCCCGCCGATGCGACGCTCCAGTGCCGGGTGGTCCGACACCGAGTTGGCGAGCGTGTTCCAGTGTCCGGGCGGGGTCTCCGATGCCGGGCCGTCGGCCCAGAACTCGGCGAGGACGCGGGCGAAGTCGCCGTGGGCGACCACGTTCGGGTCGTAGGGCTCACCGGTGAACGGGTTCACCGCGTAGCCGCCGCCGTCGTTGGTGCCGAGCGGGTTGTCTCCCAGCGAAGCCGGGCTGATGTCGACCTCGGCGCCATCGGCGGGGTCGAGCAGGCTCGAGTGGCGGATGACCTCGAGGACCGCGCTCTTGAAGTCGGCGTCCGTGGCGGGGTCACCGAGGTACGGGGGCGGGCCGGGGTCGAGCGGCAATCCGGTCGCCGAGTGCGGGAGGGCGAAGCCTGCGACTTGTCCCCAGTATGGGCCGACGAACGTCTGGATCTTCGAAGGCAGCAACAGACCGTTCTGAGATTCGGCGATCTCGAAAGCCAGCGGTTGCCAGCGGTTGGGATCCTCGACCTCGGTCCCCGCTTCGGCCACGACCAACGGCGGGTTCACCGGCCGGTAGGCGTCGTCGTCGAAGTCCGCGTACCCGAAGCCCTCGAGCGAGCCGTCGGTCTTGCCGAAGTCGACGATCACCGCCGCGATGCGGTTGCCGAGCGCGGCAGGCGCGTCGCCGGCGGTGGCCGTGGCGGCGGCGTCGAAGCAGAGGGAGGCCATCGCGGCGTCGAAATCGGCCAGCGACTCGTCTCCTCCCACCGCCGTGGAGTAGCGATGCGTGAGCACGCCGTAGGCCGCGTGGCTGATCGCCTCTTCCCGGGCGGCGGCGACGTCGGTCGCCTCCGCCTTCTCGGTGACGAAGTAGCCCTGCGCGTCGGGGTCGTAGGCGGCCCAGGCGTCCCACATCGCTGCCGAGACGTGGAAGAGGTTGCGGGAGTGGACGGTGGGCGCGGGGAAGTCGCGGCGGATGGCGTCGAGCAGCGTCTCGTTCCACACTCTGGCCGCGGACGAGTCCGGGTCGGCGGTTCGGGTGCAGTCGTCGGCGGCGGTACCGCCCGAGCAGGCGGCCGCTGTCATGGCGAGCGCGCCGACCACGGCCGCAACACGGCGGCCGAGGGGTGCGGAGTTCCTCTCGGCCCCTCTCATCGTCGTCCGATGCTATCCGCCCTCCGCAGGTGCGGACTCAGCGGAGGCGGGCCGCGAGCTCACCCGACGCTGCGGTCGGCGGGGGACCACTGCCTGCTACTCCGAGGCCGCGGCGAGGCTGCCCGCTTCTCACCCGCTCCCGGAACGCGGCGTCGTGGAGCACGAGGTAGGCGATCTCGCCTTCATAGCGGGGCAGCTCGACCGGCACCTGGGCGATGGGCACATCGAGGACGCCTGCGAGGCCGGCGGCGACCTGCGCCCGGTCGTCCTCGCCCAGCAGCGCCGCGATCCGGTCCACGCCGTCCTGGAGGGGCCGGGTCGGCGGAGCGGCGGCGAAACGGGGCGCCGGCGGAAGGGGTGCGTTCAGGACGGCCTCGGCGTCGACGATGCCGTTCCCGAACGCGTCGTTCCACCCGGGCGGGCGCCGGGCCGTCTCCCCGACGATGCGCCGGAACACGTCCTGGAGGCGCAGTGGAGACCGCTCGTAGCGCGCCACGAGCGCGTCGCGTCCGTGGAACGCGAGCCACAGCGCCGCAACTCCGGCCAGGTGGGCGACCGCGTACGACGTGCCGCTCGATTCGCCGATCTTGCGAAGCCAGGGGTCGGGCTCGCGGTCGAAGTTCGCCACGAACACCCGGTGGCCCGGCGCCGCGACGTCGACCGCGCTTCCCCGCGACGACCCTGACCAGGGCTCGTCGCCGGGGCCGACGGCAGCCACTGCGATGCATTCGTCGTAGGAAGCGGGCGCGACGACGAAGCGGACGTTGTTCCCTGCGGCGGCCATGACGATGAGCTCGTCGTCGACCGCCTTGCGGATCGCCCTCTCCAAGCCGAAGAAGCCCCGCCCGCCCAGGCTCATGCTGATCACGTGGCACCGGTGCGTTCGGGCGTGGTCGACGGCCTTGGCGACGTCGCTGTCGAAGATCTGGATGACGCTCTTCATCGTGCGGATCGGAACGAGCACGGCGGCCGGTGCCACGCCGGCGATGCTGGCGTCGTCGGTGTCGGCGCCCCGGCCCACGATCACGCTGCCGGTCGAGGTGCCATGACCGGGGCTCGTGAATGGCTGCACGCTGCGGTCGTCGACCATGGCGTCCCTGGCGCTGGTGTCGTCGTCGAGGATGTCACGGTCGCTGGCCTGGTCGATGGCCCTCAGGATCGCGACGTGGTCGCTGAAGCCGGTGTCCGGGTGGCCGATGCGGACTCCCTTGGCGCCCCGCACGTCGTCGGCGAGCAGCGCCCACGCCTGGCGGACCCGAATTGCCTCGTGCGCCCACTCGCGCGGCACCGGCTGCGAGGGGCGGCCGCCGCTTCGCCCGACGGCAAACCGGCCGCCTGCCGGTGGCTCGGTCTCGGGCTCCGGCCAATAGGCGGAGGCGGGCAGGTCGGCTTCCACTCGTTCGAACCGGCCCATGTCCTGGAGGTCGTGGACGAGGTCGTGGGCGCGGGCGGCGTGGCCGGCGGTTCCCGGCTCTTCCTCTGCGGGGCCGCGCAAGACGAACAGGTCGGGCTCGTCGGGCAGGAGCTGCTCGGCCTCCCATCCCGGCCCCAAGCGGGCGGTGGCGGCCGCCAGCGCGTCGCTGGCGTCGTCGGGCCGTACCTCCACCAGCAGTCGCGTCTCGACGGCCCGTTCGTCGCGTCCGTTCATGGCCCTCCCCTTGTTCGGCCCGGCTCAAGGTTAAGCGGCGGCACGCGGGAACGCCCTTGTGCGAGTCCGGCGGCTACGATCCTCGCCTGCGACGGAGGGGTCACGATGCAGCCGGACAGGGTCACGACGCCTATCGGAGAGATGTGGCTCGACGATCGCGGGCTGCTATGGCATCGCATCGAAGCGCTCGTGGTGACCGAGCAAGACGCTGCGGCGGTCAGGCAGGCCGTGGCGGAGGTCACCGGCGGGCGTCGTGTTCCGGCGCTGGTCGACATGCGGCGCGTCGCCTACGCGGATGCCGACGCCCGCAAGCTGTTCGCCGCCTCAGCGGACGAGGCCTTCGAGCTGGCAACCGCGCTGCTGGTCGACTCCCGTTCGAGCAGCGCGATGGCCGACCTGTTCCTGCGGTTCACGAAGCCGCGCCGTCCGGTGCGGATATTCACCGACGAGAGCGAGGCAATCCAGTGGGCGGCCGGGTTCCTGGCCTCGGAGGGAGGCTGATGCCGGCCGCTCGTCATGCTGCCGGGTGGCGGCCTGGGACCCACGACCGGCGCCGGGCCAGGCAGGCGCAGTCGCCCTGACGCCGTCGCCTTGCGCCCGCAGCGCGCCTGTGCGATAGGATGCCCACAGACGGCCGACGCGGGAGCGGGCCGCGCCGCACGTGGGGCCCGCCCGACGGGAGGAGGTCGGGATGGCTGGACCGTTGTTGCCACGGGGTGTATCGAGGCGGGACTTTCTCAAGATGGGAGGTGTGGCCG
The DNA here is from genome assembly GCA_964348465.1 of uncultured Acidimicrobiia bacterium. Classification (GTDB taxonomy): domain Bacteria; phylum Actinomycetota; class Acidimicrobiia; order Spongiisociales; family JAOTWH01; genus CAYGCW01. Next base: position 12,633 of record CAYGCW010000010.1, read on the forward strand.
CGCTGCTGGCCGCCTGCGGCGACACGGCCACCACCACCACGGCGCCGCCGGGGACGGCGGCCGCGACGACCACCGTCGCCGCAACGTCGCCGCCCACCACGGCCGCCATGGGTGGAGAGCCGCAGACGACTTTCGTCGAGCCGACCGAGGCGGTCTCCGGCGACCTGAAGATCCTGCTGTGGAGCCACTTCGTGCCGTCCCACGACGAGTGGTTCGACGTCTTTGCCAAGGAGTGGGGCGACCAGGTGGGCGTCAACGTCACCGTCGACCACATCGGCGTCGGGGACGTGCCGGCGGCCATCGCCGGCGAGATCCAGAGCGGCGACCCCGAGCACGACCTGATGCAGTACATCGCCGTGCTCAGCCAGCACGAGCCGAGTGTGGTCGACATGGCCGACGTGCTGGCCGAGGCGGAGAGCCGCTACGGCGAGATCCTCGACCTGTGCCGCAAGTCGAGCTTCAACCCCAACACCGGCAAGTTCTACTCGTACGCGCCGGCCTGGGTGCCCGACCCCGGTGATTACCGCCAGAGCCTATGGGCAGCGGAGGGCTTTCCCAACGGCCCGAGCACCTGGGACGAGCTGCAGCAGGGCGGCGCGGCGATCTTCGCCAACCAGGGCATCCAGCTCGGCATCGGCCTCAGCCAGGAGATCGACTCCAACATGGCCGGCCGGGCGCTGCTGTGGTCGTACGGCGCGTCGCTCCAGGACGAGAACGAAGTCGTGACGATCAACTCGCCGGAGGCCATCGCGGCGGTCGAGTACATGAAGTTGCTGTTCGAGACCGCGATGACCGACGAGGTGTTCGCTTGGAACGCCGCCTCCAACAACCAGGGCCTGATCGCCGGCGAGCTGAGCTACATCCTCAACTCGATCTCGGCGTGGCGGACCGCCCAGGAGGCGAACCCGGAAGTCGCCGACGACGTCTTCTTCTCGGCGGCGCTCGCCGGCCCGGTGACGGCGCTGGCCGCCCAGCACGTCATGTACAACTGGATCGTTCCCGACTTCGAGGGCGTCAACGTCTCGGCGGCGCAGCAGTTCCTGCTGCACTACACCGAGAACCTGCCGTCGGCGACGTGGCACTCCAAGCTGTACGACTTCCCCGGGTTCCCCAGCCGGGTGCCCAACCTCAACGACTGGCTGGACAACGACCCGTTCGGGGCCAACCCTCCGGACAAGCTGTCGGTGCTGAAGACGGCACTCGACTGGGCCACGAACATCGGCCATCCCGGTCCGGCCAACCCGGCCATCGGGCAGGTGTTCGCCGAGGCCATCATCCCGGTGATGTTCGCCGAGGCGGCCCGGGGCGACAAGACCCCCGAGGAAGCAGTGGCCGACGCCGAGACCGCGATCAGCGCGATCTTCGACGACTGGCGGGGTCGCGGCCTCGTCGGCGGCTGAACCAGGAGACGGCGCGGGGGCCGGGAACCCGGCCCCCGCGGTGCGATAGAGTGCCCTACCCGGCACGCGGAGGGCGATGACCGACTCAGCCCGCGAGGCGACCACGGCGCTGGCCAGGAGCGTGGAGGTGCGCGACATCGTCAAGCACTTCGGCGGGGTCAAGGCTGTCGACGGCGTCAGCCTCAAGTCCGAGCGCGGCGAGTTCCTCGTCCTGCTCGGCCCGTCCGGATGCGGCAAGACGACGCTGCTGCGGATGATCGCCGGTCTCGAGCAGCCCACCTCCGGCGAGGTGCTCATCGGCGAGGACGTGGTCAATGGTCTGCCGCCGCGGGTGCGCCAGATCGCAATGGTGTTCCAGAGCTACGCGCTGTACCCGCACATGACGGTGTTCCGCAACATCGCCTTCCCGCTGAAGGCCGAGGGTCTCGACGCCGCCGCCCGCAGAGAGAAGGTCGAGTGGGCTGCCAAGCTGCTCGACATCGGCGACCTGCTGGACCGCCGTCCTCGCCAGCTCTCCGGCGGTGAGCGGCAGCGGGTCGCCCTGGCTCGAGCGCTGGTTCGGGAGCCCAGCGTGTTCCTGCTCGACGAGCCGCTGTCGAACCTCGACGCCAAGCTGCGGGCCGCGGCCCGCGACGACCTGCTCGAGTTCCAGCGTCGGCTCGGCATCACCGCCATCTACGTCACCCACGACCAGGTGGAGGCGATGGGCATGGGCGACCGCATCGCCGTGATGTCGAAGGGGCGGGTGCGCCAGTTCGGCACGCCTGAGAACGTGTACCACCACCCGGCAGACACCTTCGTGGCGACGTTCATCGGGTCGCCCCCGATGAACCTCCTGCGGCGGGACGACTTCCTGGTGGGGTTCCGTCCGGAGGACCTGCTGCCCCCCGGGGTCGTCGAGGGGGACGCCCACCCGGTGACGTTCCACGTCAACCGCATCGAGAACCTCGGCTCCGAGCGCTACCTGTACGGGTTCCTGCGCGGTTTCGACCCCGACACCAAGGTGATCGCCATGCTGCCGTCCACCGTGACGGTGCCCATCGCCCGCGACCAGGACCACCAGTTCGCGGTGGCCCGCGATCGGCTGCGGTTCTTCGCCGACGACGAGGCCGGGCTGGCGATCCCGCCCCGCCCGCTGTGACGACGGCCGCGGCGGGCGGCCGCCGCAACCGCTATCTGCTGGAGAACGAGCGGGTGCTGGCGCCGCTGTTCATGACCCCGGCGGTCCTGTACATCATCGCCCTGGTCGGCTTCCCGTTCGTGCTGGCGATCGTCTTCTCGCTCACCGACGTCACCGTGGGCGATCCCGACTTCAGCTTCGTGGGACTGCAGACCTTCGAGCGGATCCTCGACGACCCGGTGTTCCTGCGCTCGCTGCGCAACACGTTCGTGTTCGCCGTGGTCGCCAACCTACTGGTGGTGGTGCTGGCCAAGGCGCTGGCGATGGTCCTGGTGGCCGACTTCAAGGGCAAGTGGTTCGTGCGGTTCCTGGTGCTGCTGCCGTGGACCACGCCGGTGTCCCTGGCGACGATCACCTGGCTGTGGACGCTCGACTCGATCTTCAGCCCCATCGACTGGGTGCTCCGCACCCTCGGGCTCATCGAGTCGAACGTCATCTGGCTCGGCAAGCCCGAGCTGGCGATGTCGTCGGTGATCGCCGTGCACACCTGGCGGATCGTTCCGCTGGCGGCGGTGATCATGATGGCCGGCCTCATCGGAATCCCCAACGAGATCAAGGACGCCTCCGAGGTTGAGGGCGCCGGCTTCTGGCGCAAGCTGTTCGAGATCACCATCCCGCTGATGGCGCCGATCATCGCGGTCGCCGTGCTGTTCGGCGTCATCCTCACCATCACCGACATGTCGGTGGTGTGGATCCTCACCCGGGGCGGTCCCACCCACTCGACCCAGGTGCTGTCGACGTGGGCGTTCTTCAAGGGCATCGAGGGGGGTGCCCTCGGCCAGGGGGCGGCGGTGTCGCTGTTCCTGTTCCCGGTGCTGGTGGCGCTGACTGCGATCATCCTGCGCCTCGCACGTCGCCGGGAGGTCCTGTGAGAGCGCGGCTCGCTGGCACCGCCGTGGACGTGGCCGCCGAGCGCCGCAAGGCGGGGCGCCGGTACCGCTGGGGCCGGATCGGGCTGTACGTCGCCGCGGTCCTCGCGGCGTTCCTGGCGGCGTTCCCGTTCATATGGGCGACGGTCACGATGTTCAAGTCCAACCGGGACCTGTACGTCAAGGCCAACAACCCGTTCTGGTTCAACGAGCCGCCGACCATGGAGCATGTCAACTTCCTGATCTGCGACTCCTACTTCATCACCTTCGTGCGCAACACCCTCGTGGTCGGCTTCGCGGTCACCGCTCTCACGCTGCTGCTGAGCCTGCCCGCCGCCTATGCCCTGGCCCGGCTCGGCATGCGCTGGGGGGAACGCATGGGCATCGCCATCTTCCTCGTGTATCTGATCCCCCCCACCCTGCTGTTCATCCCGATGTCCCGAGTGGTCGCCAACCTCGACCTCCAGGAGTCGTTGTGGTCGCTGATCCTGGTGTACCCGACGATCACCATCCCGATCTCCACGTGGCTCCTGATGGGGTTCCTCAAGGGGATACCACGCGACATCGAGGAGCAGGCCATGGTGGACGGGTACAGCCGGATCGGGGCCATCGCCCGCACCGTGGTGCCGCTGGCGTTCCCCGGCATCGTGGCCGTGGTGGTGTTCTCGTTCACGCTGTCGGCCCACGAGTTCATCTACGCGCTGGCGTTCAACAAGGCCTCGGCGGTGAAGACCATCGCGGTGGGGGTGCCGACCGAGTTGGTGCGCGGCGACGTGTTCTTCTGGCAGTCGCTGCAGGCCGGAGCGGTGTTGGTGGCGGTGCCGATCGCCCTGCTGTTCAACCTGTTCCTCGACAAGTTCGTCACCGGCTTCACGATGGGCGCCGTCAAAGGCTGAGCCTCCTCGGGACTTATGGGCCTGGACGGGTCGGGCTGGCCGTGCTCTGATGGCGATGTGGTACGCGTCGCGACGGCAGTGGTGGCAACGGCGGTCCTCCTGTCGGCCTGCTCGGGCGCCGGGGGCCTGTGCCCGCAGCTGGAGGGCGCCGACTTCCGTTCGGCCGAGCAGATCTCGGCGATCATGGGACCGGAGGGCATCGAACCTTCGTCGGAGTACCTCGAGTTCGCCGACGACCAGGCGTACTGGACCTACAGCGACGTCGTCGAGTCGGGGGAGTGGTCCTGTCGCGACAACCGCGTGAGCGGATTCGATGGGCGGCTCGCCGCCGACCTGATCGAGGAGGAGGGCGCGCTGGTCCTGATCTGGGGAGGGAACCGCTTCGTGCTCGACTCCTGAGGGGTCAGGAGTGGGCGGCGACGAAGGCGAGGACGCGACGCCAGGAGTCTGCCGAGGCATCGGCGTAGTCCTCCTGGTGCCGGTCGAAGAACGAATGCGGCGCTCCCGGGTACGTGTGGAGCTCGTGCTCCACCCCGGCCGCCGTCAGCGCCGCGCCGAACCGGTCGATCTCCGTTTGGGGGATGCCCTGATCGGCGCCGCCCATCAACCCGAGGATCGGCGCCGTCATCTCGTCCACGACGTCGATGGGCGCCGGGTGGCCCGGCCGGGCCGTCGTCGGCCGCCCGTAGAAGCCGACCGCGCCGGCGAGGCCATGGCCGGCGGCCGCCTGGAGCCACGACCCGCTCCCGCCGAAGCAGAATCCGACGGTGAAGATCGGCCGGCCGTCGTTGCCTTCGCCCCGGCGCAGGTGGGCGACCGCGGCTGCCGTGTCGGCGGCGACGCCGGCGGCGGTCGTCTTCTCGACGTGGGGCTGGTACTCGAACCCGGCGTCGCGGGTCCCGAGGCCGGCGGTGCGGCCGAAGTAGTCGATGGCCACCGCGTCGAAGCCCTGCCCTGCGAAGCGCTCCGCCAGCTCCTCGTAGAACGAGAACAGGCCCCGCACGTCGGGGAGGATCACGATGCCGGCGCTGCCGGGCACCCCGGCCCCTGCGTAGTAGCCGAGGAACTCGTTGCCGTCATCCGCCATCAGGGTCAGGCGCTCGGTGCCGTAGGCCCCTCCGGCAACCGGCGGCAGCGGGGGCCGGGCGTGGTAGTCGAAACACATGGCAGGCATGGTAAGGCGTGGCCTCGGGGCGTGCCGGCGGCGACGGGTGCTGTCAGATCAGGTGCAGCTCGGTCTGGCGGCCGTTGACCCAGTCGATGCGTGTGCCGTCGAAGTAGGCCTCCTCCTCGAGCATGAAGGCCGCGTCGCGCCCTCCCCATTCAGGGACCGCCGCAGTGGCCGACAGCTCGATCGACCAGGCAGTGTTGGGCCGCAGCCGGTAGTCGCCGACGCCTGGAACGTTCTCCTGGGCATCCCAGAGGCCGATGGTTGGCCCGGCGGCGTGGCCGTGGACGCCGATGGGGTGGGTGTAGATGCTCGGCCGCAGCCCGGCATCGGCGGCGGCCTCCCGGGCCGCCACCAGCACCTCGTTGCCGGTCCGCCCGGCGGCGAACTCGGCCAACAGCAGATCCTGAAGTCGGTTGGCGGCGGCCAGCCCCGCCGCCAGCCCGGCCGGGGCCTCGCTCTCCTCGGCGCGTAAGACGTAGGCGTGCTGCTGCTGGTCGGTATGGAGGCCCAGGTAGACGATCCCGAAGTCGACGTGCACGAGATCCCCGGGCTCGATGACGGTCGCCACCGGGTGGGACGCGAACGATGTCCGGTCCGGCCCGTCGCGACGCTGCACCGAGATGGTCGGGTGGAACCAGACGGCGAGGCCGAGGTCCCGGACCCGCTCCCGGAGCCACCACTCGACGTCCGCGGTCGTCGTGATGCTGGGGGTGACCGCCTTCGCGGAGAGAGCAGCTGCGAGCATCTCGTGGGCGACTGCACACGCGTCGCGGTAGGCCTCCATCTCGGCGGGTATGCGGGTCTCCAGCCAACCGACTGCGAGCGGCGCGGCTTCGACGAGCCGGGCCCGGAGC
>CAYGCW010000010.1:19012-19839 GCA_964348465.1 uncultured Acidimicrobiia bacterium
TGCCCAAACCGGCTTATGGCTCCGGCGATGTGTGCGACCAGGGCGTCGTGCTCCGCGGCGGACAGCCCGTCGGCGAGCGGCTCGTCCTTGGAACGGTTGACGGCGATCCGGACCGGGTCGGCGGTGTCGAGGTGGGCGGCGAGGCACGCCCACTGGTCGGCTGCGGCGTCGGGTTCCCAGATGCCGGGAAACGGCGGGCCGGCGTCGTAGCGCGACACCGAGGCGCGTTCCTCCCCGTAGCGGGTGAAGGCGAGGATGGTCCGGCGCCGGGCGTTGAACCACGTCGGGGGAAGCATTGTGGCCAGCACCGGATCCTCGTTGTACTCACGTGCCGCCAGCACCCAGGCGTCGATGCCGCACTCCCGCATGAGAGCCGGCAGCACCGTTGCCAGCCGCTCGATCAGCCAAGCGGCCCGGCGGTTGGCTTCTTCACGCAGCGTTGGGATTTGGGTCATGGGCGGCAACATCACTCCACTCGGCACCCAGCGACGGGCGGGGGGTCAACGGGAGCGTTGCTTGTAGTAATGCTGTACCTCGCCCAGCCACGCCTGGAAGGGCACCAGGAACTCGGGCCTGCTCGCCCATCCGTCGGACAAGTCCGTTGCGTGGATGAACAGGGGCAGGCTCCCCCGGTCAAGGATGCCTTCTTCTCTCACCCTGTCCTCGCGGATGAGGAACAGGGGCAGGCCCAGGGCGTGCGCCATGCTGGCCTCCATGTGGTTCCAAGGAGTGGCGAGGTGCACGTTGCGCAGCTCGGTTCGGCGGGGGGTGCCGTCTTTCGCCACCGCAACCTCGGCGGCGAGCTGACTGAACCCCAGGGCCATCGC
>CAYGCW010000010.1:19849-20570 GCA_964348465.1 uncultured Acidimicrobiia bacterium
ACGATGTCCACCAGCGGCGAGTGCCGGGGATGATCGGTGTCGCCCATGCAGCGGTATCCGACGGCGTTGTCATCCAACAGCCGCCGGATCTCCGACCACAGGCGCTCCTGCGCGTCGGTCATCGTGCTCGGTTTGCTCACATACACCTGCAGCGGCTCGGCAGCGGTAGCCGGCTCAGGTCCAGTCGCCGGCTCGGGCGCCGCCGCTTGCGCTGCCCGTCGACCGGGATGCTCGGCAGCCTTGTCGCCCTTCAGCAGCTGCGGGGTCCATTGCTCGCCCAACCCGAGCAAGTGGATCTCGTTCGTTCCGAGCCGGAACGCGTCTTCGGTGGTGAACCCGCGGCTGAGCGCCCGATAGAAGCCGGCGGCGAACGCGATAGCGGCCTTGTCGGTGATCTCACGCCGAGTCCCAACCACCGTCCCCACCGCCTCGACGATCCCCGAGTGGCAGGCGTTCAGGACTACGCATTTGACGTTCTTGCCCACCAATCGGAGAAGCTCTGCGAGCGCGCTGCTGGGCACGGCGACGGCGTTCCCTGCCTCGTCCTCGAAGAAGACGCCGTCGCGTTCGCCGTGGCCTGCGAAATGGACGATGTCAGGGTCGTTGTCGAGTAGCGCCGCAGAGAGCTGCTGAGGCTGCACGGCCCACTCAGCCTCCAGCTCGACCTCCATATCTCCGTCGCGCACCTCGCGGAGGCGGTCGCGGATCGCCATGTACTCTT
>CAYGCW010000011.1:0-9900 GCA_964348465.1 uncultured Acidimicrobiia bacterium
GACGACGCCCGACGACATCCATGGCATGGTGGCGGCGGCCGGCATCCTCACCAGCCACGGAGGCAAGACCAGCCACGCTGCCGTCGTGGCGCGGGGGATGGGCAAGCCGGCCGTGACGGGTGCCGCAGACCTCGTCGTGGACCAGCAGCGGCGCTGCTTCGGGATCGGGGACGTCCAGTACACCGAGGGCGATGTGATCACCATCGACGGGACCACCGGGCGGGTCTTCTCCGGAGAAGTGCCGTTGGTGGAGCCCGAGGCGAGCCCGGAGCTGGAGGAGCTGCTGGCCTGGGCCGACGCCTACCGGCGCCTCGGGGTCCGGGCCAACGCCGACACGCCTGCGGACGCCGCTCTGGCAGCGCAGTGGGGGGCCGAGGGCATCGGCCTCGCCCGCACCGAGCACATGTTCCTCGGGGACCGGCTCCCCGTCGTGCAGCGGCTCATCCTCGACGAGGACGGGAGCGACCGCAAGGCCGCGCTGGAGGAGCTGCGAGCACTGCAAACGGCAGATTTCGAAGCGATCCTCGCCGCCATGGACGGTCGCCCGGTGGTGGTCCGTCTGCTGGACCCGCCGCTCCACGAGTTCCTGCCCGACCGGTGGGAGCTGGAGAGTGAACGCGACGAAGCCGTCGCGGCCGGACGGGACAGCTCCGAGATCGCGAGCCTCATGGCACAGGTCGCCCGCTGGGAGGAGAGCAATCCGATGATGGGCATGCGCGGCGTGCGGCTGGGGCTGGTCATGCCGGACGTCTACCGGATGCAGGTGGAGGCGGCGCTCCACGCCGTACGGCGCCGCTTCGACGCCGGGGGAAGCCCGCGTCTGGAGCTGATGGTGCCTCTGGTGGCGACCGCGGAGGAGCTGCATCGCGTGCGGCTGATGATCGACGAGGAGATCGCACTCGCCGAGCGCAGCGCCGGCCGGACCTTGGGCGTGAAGGTGGGGACGATGATCGAAACCCCCAGAGCCGCGCTCACCGCTGCCGACATCGGCGTAGAGGCGGAGTTCTTCTCGTTCGGCAGCAACGACCTGACCCAGCTCGCGTTCGGGTTCAGCAGGGACGACGCCGAAGCCCACTTCCTCAGCAAGTACCTGGACGATGGCATATTCCCCGCCAGCCCGTTCGAGAGCCTCGACGAGCGGGGCGTTGGCCGGCTGCTGCGCATGGCGACGGTGGAGGGTAAGACCGCCAATCCGAGGCTCCAGGTCGGGATCTGCGGCGAGCACGGCGGCGACCCCGCCTCGATTCGCTTCTGCCATGGGGCGGGGCTCGACTACGTCTCGGCGAGCCCGCACCGGGTCCCGGTGGCGAGGCTGGCCGCCGCCCAGGCGGCGATCACCGCGTCAGGGAACTGACTGTTCGGCGCCGGTCGCGCGCGCTACATTGCGCGCGAAGCGGCCCGGCGGCCGGGGGTTCGAATTCGGGGAGGTCTGGCCATGCGCCGGAAGCGCAACCTGGTCGGGGTAGTCGTCACCGTCCTGATCGGCAGCTCCCTGGCATGGTGGCCCGGTGCCGCGGCGGCTGTGGGACCGGCCGATCTCGTTGGCGTGGTCTACTACGAGACCGAGTTCGACGACGGCAACCTCGATCCCGCTACCCAGGGCCCGGCCTCCGGGATGCAGGGCCTCCAGGACGTCGTCGCCACCCCCGACGGCAAGCATGTCTACGTCTCCGGGAGCATCAACGGCGCCATCGCCCGGTTCAGTCGCGACCCGGCCACCGGCCTCCTCACTTACCTCGGGGAGACAATCCACAACCCACCGGGCGGCCCCCACCTCGAGGCAATCCGCAAGATGGCCGTCAGTCCCGACAGCAAGCACCTCTACACGGCCAGCGTCGTGTCGAGCGCCGTGTCGGTGTTCACCCGCGTCGAGGCGACCGGCGACCTGGTGTTCGTGCAATCCCTGATCGACGACCAGGGCGGCGTCACCGGCCTCGGCGGCGCCAAGGCGGCGGCGGTGAGCCCCGACGGTCGGCAGGTCTACGTCGCGGGCTTCGCCGACGACGCCATCGCCGTGTTCGACCGGGACGCCACCACGGGCGTCCTCACCCACTCGCAGGCGCTGTTCGACGGCGTCGGTGGCGTCGACGGGCTCGACAGCGTCGACGGCGTGATCGTGAGCCCCGATGGCAAGCACGTCTACGCCGTGTCCGGCAAGTCCCTGCCCAACCTCACGCAGGGCGACGACGCCGTCGCCGTATTCGCCCGCGACACCGACCCGATCAGCCCCACCTTCGGCGAGCTCATGTTCGTCGAGGCCCTGTTCGACGGCGTGGGTGGCGTGAACGGGCTGCACGAGGTGCAGAACGTCGACATCAGCCCCGACGGCCGCCACGTGTACACCGCGGCCGAGACCGACGCCGCCATCGGCACCGACCCCGACGACGACTGGCTCGCCGTGTTCTCTCGCGACGCCACCACTGGCCGGCTGACGTTCGTCGAGGCTCACAACTCGGTCGACCGGCCGGAGTGCGGGATCACGTTCCAATCGTCGAGCACCGCCGACGTGAAGGTCGATCCGGCCGGCGTGTTCGTCTACGCCACGGACCCCAGGGAGAACACGCTCGTCGAATTCGTGCGCTCGTTCACCAACGGCACTCTCGGCAACCAGAAGGCGACGTGCAAAGGTGCCAAACGCAACGGCTCCGATTTCGAGAACGAGAGCCTCGGCGGCATGCTGACCCCGGTGGCGCTGGCGATCACCGGGGCGCACGTGTACGTCGGCGGGTTCAGCCCGGCGGCGGTGAACGTGTTCGGCCCCCCGTCGGTCATCGAAATCGGCAAGGACGCCGTCCCCGACGACCCGCAGGACTTCGAGTTCGAGATCCGCTACGAGGACCCCGTGCTGGGCACGGTCACGTTCCCCCTCCCGCCCATCGACGACGACACCGATCCCACCAACCCGTTCAACCCCCTGCCGGTGGGCCCGTTGGAGCCCGGCGTCTACGAGGTGGTCGAGAAGCAGACGGCGGGCTGGTTCGTCGACGGCATCGGTTGCACGGACCCGTCGGGGGGTACCACGGTCGACGTCCCGAGTCGCACGGCCAGCGTCGGCCTCGGCCTCGGCGAGACCGTCAACTGCACCTTCACCAACCTGGCGGCAGGGACGATTCGGATACGCAAGGACGCCCGCCCCGATGCCCCCACGGTCTTCGGCTTCACCGGGCTCCCCGATCCCACCGGCCAGTTCTTCCTGGACGACGACCTGGCGTCGCCCCTGCCGGACACCGCCACGTTCGCGGACCTGGCGCCGGGTACGTATAGCGTCGTCGAGGAGCCGGTCCCGGGCTGGAGCCTCGGCGGGATCACCTGCACGGACCCCGACGCAGGCACCGCCGTGAGTCTCCTCGGCCGGACCGCCACGATCGACCTCGACGCCCACGAGACGGTCGAGTGCACCTTCACGAACGACAGCGCTGCGATCACGATTCGCAAGTTCGCAGGGCCCGGGGCGGTGTTCGACTTCACCGGCCTCCCCAACGCGGGCGACTCGTTCCAGCTGGACGACGACTCGTCCACCCCCTTGGCGCAGCGCCGCACGTTCTCCGGCCTGGCGCCTGGCGCCTACCCGGTCGAGGAGATCGCGACCGCCGGATGGGAGCTGACCGGCATCAGCTGCATCGATCCCGACGGCGGCACGACCGTCGACGTGGCCGCAGGCCGCGCCTCCATCGACCTCGACGGGGGGGAGCACGTCGTCTGCACGTTCACCAACGAGGAGCGGCCCGACGCCGCCGCTCCCGAACAATTCGGCCTGCACGACGTGCCGCGCGCGCTGTGGAACCTGCCCAACCCGGGCGGCGACGCCCAGTTCTTCTACGGCAATCCCGGCGACCTGGGCTTCATGGGCGACTGGGACTGCGACGGGGTGGACACGGTGGGCGTCTACCGCGACGGCAGGGTGTACCTGCGCAACGCCAACTCGCCGGGGATCGCCGACCTCGTGTACCCGCTCGGCAACCCCGGAGACGTGGCTCTCGCCGGGGACTTCGACGGCAACGGGTGCGACACCGTGTCGTTGTACCGGCCGTCGCAGGCGCGCTTCTATGTGTTCAACGGTCTCAGGGACGGCACGGCGGCGAGCGTCTACACCTTCGGCAACCCGGGCGACGTCCCGTTCGCCGGGGACTTCGACGGCGACGGGATCGACACGTTCGGCGTGCACCGGCCCCGGACCGGCGAGGTGTTCCTGCGCAACGCCCACGCCGCCGGCGCAGCCGACGTCGCGTTCACCTGGGGCGACCCCGGCGATCTCGTCGCCTTCGGGGACTGGGACGGCGACGGCGACGCCACGCCGGGCCTGGTCCGGAGGCCGGCGCCGGCGGAGCACCACGTCTACATACGGAACGTGAATACGGCGGGGATCGGCGTTCGGATCGAAACGCTGCCGAACCCGGGGCTGCACCGGCCTCTGGTGGGAGTGTTCTTCGCTCCCTGACCCGCGCGGGACCGCCGCGCCGGTGCGGCAGGATCAACGCCGCGCCGCCCGGGACCTAATGCCCTAGCACGCATTCAGGTTTTCGCATACGTTGGCGCTGATCACTGATACCGGAACGGAGGTTCTGATGGACAAGCTCTCGATCGTGCTCTTCTCGGGCACCGCCGACAAACTCCAGGCCGCGGCGACGATGGCCTCCGGCGCGGCAGCCATGGGCGTGCACACCGACGTCTTCCTCACCTTCTGGGGACTGAACGCATTCCGCAAGGACATGGCCGGCAAGCAGCTTCCCATGAGCGCCGACTACGGGCAGGACGCCGAGAACATGGCCAAGCTCATGCAGGAGAAGGGCGCCCACGGCTGGTACGAGGTGTTCGGCATGGCCAAGGACGTCGGCGACGTGCACTTCCACGCCTGCTCCCACACGATGGACCTGATGGACCTCACGCTGGACGACATGGACCCGATGGTCGAAGACATCATCGGCGTCGCCACGTTCGTGTCCGGCGTCGAGGGCCAGGTCATGTTCATCTGATCGAAACGGAGGAAGCAAGATGTCTGTACCGCTCACCGTCGACAGGGAGATCGACGCCCGCAGCTCGTTCTGCCCCGGCCCGCTCATGGAACTGATCCGCGGAATCCGCGAGTCCGAGGTCGACGCCCGCCTCGCGGTCCTCTCGAGGGACCCGGGGTCGCGCACCGACATCCCGGCCTGGGTCGCCAAGGCCGGCCACGAGCTGCTCGCCGTCGAAGAGAACGAAGGCTACGCCCGGTACGTCGTCAGGAAAGCGCGCTGATGCCGGCCGAGATCGTCGTCCTCGGTGGCGGCGTCGGCGGGACCCTGACCGCCAACCTCCTCTCGCGCAAACTGCCCGCGGGCGCGGCCCGGATCCGGGTGGTCGACGCCACCGGGCACCACATCTACCAGCCCGGCTGGCTCTACCTCGCCCTCGATCAGGCCGACAGCCGATGGCTCTCGAAGGACCTGCGGCACCTGCTGCGGGACGACGTCGAGCTGCTCGTCGACTCGGCGCTGTCCATCGACCCCGGCAACAAGAACGTGTTCCTCGAGAACGAGGGCCGCATCGACTACGACTACCTCGTGGTGGCGACCGGCGCCCGGCTCAACCGGGGGGCGGTGCCCGGCCTGGGGGAGGCGACGTACGACTTCTACTCGGAGCGGGGCGCCCAGCGCCTCCGCGAGGCATTGCGGACCTTCGACGGTGGCACGATCGTCGTCGGAGTGGCGGGCATGCCGTACAAGTGCCCGCCTGCTCCCGTCGAGTTCGCGCTGCTCCTCGACGAATACCTGCGCAAGCGCGGGCTGCGCGACCGCACCCGCATCCGGTTCCTCTCGCCTCTGAATCGGGCGTTCACCATCGAGTCGGCAAGCGAGCTGGTGCAGCCGATCTTCGAGGAGAAAGGCATCGACCTGCACACCTTCGTCAACGTGGAGGAGGTGGACGCCGCCGAGCGCAAGCTCCTCTCGCTGGAGGGTGAGACGTTCGGCTTCGACATGGCGGTGCTGGTACCGCCCCACACGGGGTCGAAGCTCATCCTCGACTCGGGGCTCGGCGACCAGGGGGGCTGGCTGCCAACCGATCCCGCCACGTTGCGCGTGAAGGGCCAGGGCGACATGTTCGCGATCGGCGACGCGACCGACCTCCCCATCTCGAAGAGCGGCTCTACGGCCCACTTCGAGGCGCCGGTGATCGTCGAGCAGATTGCCGCCGACGTGGAAGGCAGAGAACCCGACCCGGTGAAGAGCAGGTACCGGGGCAAGGTGACGTGCTTCCTCGAGGTCGGCGACCGCAAGGCGACGATGCTGGTGTTCGACTACGAGAACCCGCCCAAGCCGCCGAAACCGTCGGTGGTGTGGCATGCCGCCAAGTGGGCCTTCAATCGCGCCTACTGGTTCACGGTGCCGAAGGGGCGTATCTGAGGTCTGAGGTCCGGCGGGGTGCTGCCGCCTGCTCCGTGTGGCGGCGCCCCGCCCGGACCGCCGACTAGGTTGGAGCCGCGATGGACGAGATGAGCCGCGCAGAGGCCGTGGCGTTCCTGGAAGCGGAGGCCGTTGCCCACGTGGGAACGGCCGTCGGCGGAGAGCCGTACGTCACGCCGATCTCGTTCGTGGTGGCCGGCGACGAGATCGTGTTCCGGACGGTGCCCGGCCGCCGGCTCGACAGCATGAGGACGAATCCGCGGGTCTGCATCGAGGTGAGCCGGGTCGACGAGACCGGGAACTGGCGGAGCGTGCTGGTATGGGGTGACGCCTACGTCATCGAGGACCCGAATCGCGAGGCCGACGCAGTGGCCGCCCTGCTGGCGAAATACCACGAGTCCCAGGGGCTCCTCTCGGTGTCGGGAGGGCGGCCGTTCGATCCCGGCCCGGTCGTCGTAGCCGTACCCATCGAGACGATCACCGGCCGCACCTCGGGAAGGGGCTTCTCGCAACGCACTCGTCCCGGGCGCCTCTAGGTCTGCTGCCCCCTCACCAACGAGGGGCGGAAGGGGTGGAGCGACGCCCGGAACAAGCCGTCGGCGACGAACGGATCCTCTTCCATGAAGCGGCGCGCCTCGTCCCCCGACTCGGCCTCGAAGATCACCACCGCCGGGCCCTCCCCGTCGAGGCTGAGCCCGGCGAGCAGCACCTTGCCTTCCTCGGTCGCCGCCTTCAGCCGCTCGTAGTGCGCCGCCCCTGCCTCCTCGTCGCGCTCCGTCCACGCACCGGGGTCGGTGGCCAACTCGGGTCGGTCCCCGGGGTGGAATTGGTATAGGAAGTAGGGACTCATGGCTTCAGCTCCGTTCCCGACGGCTCGCCGGCGGCGAAGGCGTCGAGGTTGGCGACCGTGGTCTCGGCGATCGCCTCGACGGCTTCGCGGGTGAAGAATGCCTGGTGCCCGGTCACGAGCACGTTCGGGAACGTGAGCAGCCGGGAGAACACGTCGTCGGTGATCACCACGCTGGACAGGTCCTCGAAGAACAGGTCCCCCTCCTCCTCGTACACGTCGAGCCCCAGGTAGCCGACCTTGCCGGACTTCAGGCCCTCGATCACGGCGGCCGTGTCTACCAGCGCCCCCCGGCTGGTGTTCACGATCATCACCCCGTCCTTCATGCCGGCCAGCGCCGCGGCGTCGATCAGATGGTGGGTGTCGGGGTTGAGCGGGGCGTGGAGCGTGACGATGTCGGCCGTCGCCAGCAGCTCGTCCAGCTCCACGTAGCGCAGGCCCGCTGCCTCGGCATCGGGGTTGGCCCGGACGTCGTAGCCGAGCAGCTCGCAGCCGAACCCGGCCAGGATCCGGGCGACCACGGCACCGATCTTCCCGGTGCCGACGATGCCCGCCGTCTTGCCGGCGAGATCGAACCCGAGCAGGCCGTCGAGAGAGAAGTTGCCTTCCCGAACCCGGGCGTGGGCGCGGTGGATGCGGCGGTTCAGCGCGAGGATCATCGCCACCGTGTGCTCGGCCACCGCATGGGGCGAGTAGGCGGGTACCCGCATCACCGTGATGCCGTGGCGGTCGGCCGCCGCCAGGTCGACGTGGTTGTAGCCGGCGCTGCGCAGCGCCAGCAGGCGCACCCCGGCTGCTGCGAGCCGGGCGACCACTGGCTCGTCGACGGTGTCGTTGACGAACGGGCACACGGCCTCGAACCCGTCGGCGAGCCCAGCCGTCTCGGCGGCCAGGTGGGCCTCGAAGAACACCAGCTCGTGCCCGTGGCCGTCGGCGGCGGCGCCGAGGAACTCACGGTCGTGGGGTTTCGTGCTGAAGACGGCGACGCGCATGGGAGCGGGAGTGTACGCCAGGGCGGTACTGCGTCTGCCGGTGGGATACTTGGCCCGTGACCCAGGACTACGAGCGCCGGCGCCGCGAGCAGCAGTACGACACTTCTGCAGACCTGCCCTCCGGAGAGTTGGCAGAGCGGCTCAGCGCGGCCGAAGCCGAACGGGTGCTGCGCCGCGCCATCGAGCACCAGTCGGAGGCCGACGTGCCGGCGCCGACGATCGACGTCCCCGCACTGGAGCGAGTGGCCGCCGAGGTGGGCGTCGACCGGGTACACCTCGCCAGGGCCCTCGCCGAGATCCGCTCCGAGGGCGCCACCGGCGACTACTCGCTGGTCGACCGGCTGCTGTGCCCGGACCGCATCGTGGCCAGCGCGGTCGTGGAGCGCCCGCAGACCCAGGTCGAGGCAGCGGTACACGAGTGGATGACCCAGCACGAGGGTCTACGGCTGCGGGCGCCGGAGCCGAACGGCGGCCGCTGGGAGAAGGACACCCACCTGCTGACCCGGCTGCGCCTCGGCCTGCGGCTCGGGGGACGCGCCCACACGTTGCGCCGGGCCCGGGGTGTGACCCACCGGGTGCGGCCGATCGACGACGACGAGCAAGCCGTGGCGATCGAAGCGGACACGTCGCGGGAGCGGGCCCTCGGCGTCGCCCTACTGGGCGCCGGAACGGCGGCCGCAGCGGCCGGCGGCGCCGCCGCGGCGATCGCGGGGGAACCGGGCCTCGCCCTGGGAATCGCCGGCGGATGGGCCGCCTATTCCACGGCGGTGATCCTCGGCATTCGCATGTGGGCCGGGAGGGTGCGCGACGCGTTGGGCAGGGCGCTCGACGGGATCCGGCACCCCGGCCTCAGCCCTACCGGCACCGGGCTGCCGGAGCAGCTGGAGCGGCTCCGCCGCGACGTCTGGATCTGGCGTCGCCGGACGTGACCGCGTCTCGCCCGGGCACTGCGGCGCGGACCGATGCCGCTACCTCCGGCCGCCAGCTATCACCGCAGGGAGGTCCTTGCGGCTCGGGAGCCACGGGCCTTCGACCGGGCGCACCCTGATGCGGGCGTCGACGATGCGCACCCCGTTGCCGGGAGGGAGCACCATGACGGGGTTGAGATCGATCTCGGCGATCTCCGGCACGGCGTCGATGAGCGCCGACAGCCGCAAGAGCGTCTCCTCGACCGCCGCCACGTCGCCGGCCGGACCACCCCGGTAGCCCTCCAGCAGCCGGGCCGACTTGACTTCGGACACCATCTCGGCAGCGTCGCGGTCGGTGATGGGATGGATGCGGAACGCCACGTCGCCGATCAGCTCGACGAACACGCCGCCGAGGCCGAACACCAGCAGCGGTCCGAAGTTGGGATCCTCGGTCATGCCGATGATCACCTCATGGCCACCGGGCACGAACTCCTGGACCAGAACGCCCTCGGCGTCCCCGACGGCCGACATCACCTTCCGGTAGGCGGCCCGGACCGCCTCCGCCCCGCTGACGTCGAGCACCACCCCGCCCACGTCGGTCTTGTGGAGCGCGGAAGGCGCGATCACCTTGAGCACGACGCTCCCGCCGACCCGCTCCGCGATCTCGACTGCCTCGTCCTCCGAGTCCGCTACCCCAGACGCCGCCGGCGGCAGGCCGAAGGCGCGCAGCACCGCCTCGGTGGCGGGCGGTTCGAGCCAGCCCCCGGGTTCCC